>JAGGWI010000029.1 GCA_021157505.1 Desulfuromusa sp.
CGGTAATTAAACTTCATCACCGAGGAAGAAACTGAAATTCCCCGTTCTTTCTCAATACTCATCCAGTCACTGGTGGCGTGACGATTGGACTTTCGTGCCTTGACCGTTCCCGCCATCTGAATCGCCCCGCCGAACAACAATAACTTTTCAGTCAGGGTGGTCTTACCGGCATCAGGGTGGCTGATAATACCAAAAGTTCGCCGCTTGGCTATTTCGCGCTGTAATTCTTTGCTCACCTATCTTTATCCTTCTCTTTATCTGGCTTCACTCGCCAACGTTTATGCATCCAAAACCATTGGGTCACATCTTTACGGACTGCAGCCTCAATGATATCGGTCAATTTTTGGGTATTCTCGACAACACTATCTTCCCCTTCACCCGACAGCATCAACATCGGTTCGGCCCAGATTTTATAGCGGTTATCCCTTTGCCGCAGACAGAAAACCGGCACAATGGGAATCTGATATTTCATCGCCATCTGGGTGATAATTGCCGTTGTATAGGCCTTACGACCAAAAAAATCGGTCACGACTGAACCGGGGGGAGAAATATGCTGATCCAGGAGAACAGCAACAACTCTCTGCCTCTGTAATGATTTAAGAATCTGCCGAGCGCCCTTACGGCTATTAAGAACCTTGGTCCCAAAAGAGGTCCGGATCTCCTTAAAAAATTGATCAGAGAGGCAGTTTTTCATCGGTTTTGCCACCACATCGAACGGGATTCCAAGCTCCGGGAAGACAAATTGCCCCACTTCCCAGTAACCGAGGTGGCCGGTCAAGATGATAACCCCTTTTTTTAACGCAAGCGCACTCTGTAAATGGTGCAGGTCTACCAGTTCAAAATAGCGCTGGATATCATCACTGCCGGGTCTGAACTTGTCTAAACAGAGCATCTCAACAACGCTCATGCCGATATGTTCAAAATTTCTCCGGACGTTCTTTTCAATCTCTGCCACACTCAACTCAGGCAGCGCCACACTCATATTCTCTTTTGCAAGCTGGTAGCGACTTCGCAGCACCCGCATCGACAAGCGCCCCACAAACCGTCCCAAAGCCAGAGCACCCTGGCGCGGCAAACATCTGACAACAGCTGCAAACACCTTTAAAGCGAGGTATTCGGCACGGTGCTTAACAGAGATGGGTGCCATTTTGGCCATTTGGAGACAACTCCAGAAAAGAATTTCAAACTGATCGACCGAACACTATAGCGCAACTGATCAACAAGAATAAAGTCTGTTTTTTATCGGCAGCAGAACATTATTCAAGACTAACACAATATCATCGGTCAAGCCCTTGACCAACCGATTCGATACTTTTATGCTGCGCAGTTGAATCCTCTGAAATTCATTCCCAAGGAGAAAAATATGGCCGTCTTTGAAGTCAATCACCCCCTGGTTAAACACAAACTGGGCCTGATCCGCCAACACGATATCAGCACCAAGGATTTTCGTGATCTCGCCTCTGAAATTGCCCGCTTGCTCACCTATGAAGCCACCAAGGATCTCGAAACTGAACCGGAAACGATCAACGGCTGGAACGGCCCGGTCCAGGTTGAGAAGATCAAAGGGAAGAAGATCACTGTGGTCCCGATTCTTCGGGCCGGACTGGGAATGATGGATGGGGTTCTTGACCTGATCCCCAGCGCCCGGGTCAGTGTTGTCGGGCTCTACCGCAACGAAGAAACTCTGGAACCGGTCGCCTACTATGAAAAATTTACCAGCAATATTGGTGACCGTACGGCTCTGATCCTTGATCCGATGCTGGCAACCGGCGGCTCATTGGTCGCCTGTATCGACATGCTGAAAAAAGCCGGCTGCACCAGTATTCGTGGACTCTTTCTGGTCGCCGTTCCGGAAGGAATCGCCCGGGTTGAAAAAGAGCATCCCGATGTTGATATCTATGTTGCATCGATTGATGAGCGTTTGAATGAAAACGGCTATATCCTCCCCGGCCTTGGTGATGCGGGAGATAAAATATTTGGAACGAAATAAAAATACAGATAATAATTGTAGGGGCGAACCTATGTGTTCGCCCGCTCATGTCAAGCCATACAGGGCAGACACACAGGTCTGCCCCTACATAATCTCTTTTTTCAGGAGAAAAATACAATGAATCAAACCCCATCCCCCACAGATTATAACTTTCGTCTAAAAGATTGCCTGCTGGGCGCTCAAATGTTGTTCGTTGCATTCGGCGCTCTGGTATTAGTGCCTCTCCTGACGGGACTTAACGCCAATGTTGCGTTATTTACCGCTGGAGCTGGAACCCTGATATTCCAACTGATCACTCGTGGCCGGGTCCCGGTCTTTCTGGCTTCAAGTTTCGCTTTTATTGCTCCGATTATCTACGGTGTCGCCCAATGGGGAATTGCCGGAACCATGTGCGGTCTGGTCGCTGCCGGCCTGCTCTATGCGGTTCTGAGTTTTGTCGTACGAATCTTTGGTTCTGATATCCTCCACAAGATTCTGCCACCAATTGTCACCGGTCCGGTAATTATGGTGATCGGCCTGGTTCTGGCACCGGTCGCTATCCATATGGCTTCAGGTCGCACCGGTGATGGTTCAGCCTGGCTGGTTCCAGAAACAACAGCCTTTATCATTGCCGGAGTCTCTCTGGCGGTCACCATTCTGGTCTCCCTGCTCGGTCGCGGACTGTTCAAATTGATCCCGATTTTAAGTGGAATCATTGCTGGGTTTGTCACTGCGCTGATTCTGGACGGTACCGGATTCAGCGCTGCCACTCAGGCCGCTTTTGATCCGGGCACACTGCAAAATTGGACCGCTCCAGCACTGGTTTCGATGCAGAAGGTTGCCACAGCTCCCTGGTTTGCCATGCCGGATTTCACCTTCCCGGTCTGGAATCTGGAAGCTATTCTGTTTATCGTTCCGGTGGCCATTGCTCCGGCAATTGAACATTTTGGTGATGTTCTGGC
>JAGGWI010000071.1 GCA_021157505.1 Desulfuromusa sp.
CCCGTTACCCGTTACCCGTTACCCGTTACCCGTTACCCGTTACCCGTTACCCGTTACCCGTTACCCGTTACCCGTTACCCGTTACCCGTTACCCGTTACATGAACCTAGGAACAGTCCCGAGTTTATTACAGCCCCTCCATCTGCAGAGAAATCTCTTTAAGTAGCGGACGGTTGATCTCATTATCGGGAGTTTTGGGTAAAAACTTGGTCAGTCGGATCGCATCGGGCAGGGCTAGCTCGCCACTTTCCTCAATGATATGTTCTTTGATCGATTGTAACGATTCGGTATTGTAACTTTCATCTTTGTAGGAATGGAGAACACAGAAAGCCAGCAACATATAGCCATAGGTTGGATGGTCAATAAAGACAACAGCACACTCCTTGACCCGTTCATGGCTGAGGATGGTCGCTTCCACTTCATCAATTTTACGATTTCCAGCTCCGGTACTTAGGGCAATATCTGACCGTCCGGTCAATATGTAACTGCCATCTGCTGTGATGAGCGCTTCATCGCCGGTGGCGTAGTAGTTTTTTCCCTTGAATTTATCCCAGTAGATAGACCGATAGGTTTTACTATCCCCATACAGATCGCTGCAAATCGATGGCAGGGGGCTGGTGAGGACCATAAATCCCGGCTCATCACAGGCATCAATGGTCTCTCCACTTTTGTTGACCAGCCGACATTTAACCCCGGGAAGGGGACGCATCTTGGTATTTTGTTTGCTGCCCATCGTTCCGGGGACATTGGCCATCAAACTGCCACCCGCCTCGGTTTGCCCCCAGATATTGACCAATGGGATTTTCCCTTGTTTTGGCAGGGTGTGGAGAACCCAATGGTAGAGATCCTCCTTGATTTCACCGCCACCACAACAGATAAGGCTCAGGGAATTGGCAGATTTGGCTTCATATTGACGGCTGTTTTTGGCGCGCATGACACTGCGTAGTAACGCCGGATTACTAAACATCCGGGTGATATGGAAGCGATCCAGAAAATCAAAAAAGAGGGAGGTGTTTTCGTAAGTAATACTCCCCTCGTAGATAAAGACGGTACTGCCCAGGGAGAGGGGGCCGTAAACCCCGTAGGTGTGCCCGGTTATCCAGGCCAGGTCAGCGGTACACCAGAAGATATCACGATCATCCATATCGAACAGCAACTCGGTGGTAAATTGTGCCCACATGAGAAAACCTGCAGTATTGTGGACCACCGCTTTGGCAGTTTTGGTTTTGGAGGAGGTGTAGAGCATAAACAGAGGATCGTTGGCGGCTCGTACGGTGTCGACCTCAGCCCCTCGGGAATACTTTTCATCGGTGATCAGATCCTGATACCAGAGATCCCGCTTCGGGCGCATGTGAACCCGCTCACCGGTCCTTTCGATGACGATACAATGTTTAATTTTGTAATCAATTTTGTCTAGTGCGTCATTAACTTTTTCCTTCAGCATATGTGCGGTCTGTGGACAGCTGTCGGCAGTGACAATGTATTTGGCTTTACAGTCCTGCAACTGTTCAGCCAGTGATTCAGATGAATAGGCAATGTGGTAGATGATGTGGACGGCACCAATTTGTGCACAGGCAAGCATGGTGACAATAGTTTCGGGCAGGTTGGGGGTAAATATCAGGACATTGTCCCCCTTTTTTACCCCCAGATTCAGCAATGCCATGGCAAACCGTTCTACCTCATAAGCAAGGGTGTGGTAGGTGTAAACCCGCTCACGACCATCGACTCCAACCCACATCAGCGCGGCTTTATTGCGTCGGTGGGTCCGCAGATGTTTACCGATGGTATTTTGCCAGATATCTATTTTTCCCTCAGGAAACCAGCGGTAGAATGGGGCCCGTGAACTGTCCAGAACCTCTCGATAGGGGACTTCCCATTGCAGATATTTCTGCGCCAGAGTGTCAACTAACTCGTTGGTCTCCAGCTTCAGAAAATCTTCATATTCTTCAATCGAAATAACCTTTCGATCATAGTTACATACGGGTTCAGACATCGCTCAAGAATCCTTTCTGCGAATTTGGTTCTGGGCACGGACCATATCCCCGACGGTTTTGTAAGAGTAGGGGAGTTCTTCCATGATCTTGACAAAGACCTTGGCGGTAGCAACGACATCTCCTAATGCTGTATGGCGTTGATCACATTGAACACAGTAATGTTCCAGCAGGTGGTCAAGTGGCTGGTGGGTCTGGTCTTCATGGGCCAGCTGATAGAGAAACATGGTGTCGAGCCAGACGGTATTGTTGATGCCGACGTTGTATAATTCTTTGAGATGACGATGCAGCATGCGGATATCAAAATTGATGTGGTGACCGACAACCACGCTATCACCAACGAATTGGAGAAATTCGGGGAGAACTTCACCAATGACCGGTTTATCCTCAAACATGGCATCAACCATTCCATGGTAGACCGTTGACTCTGGGGGGATCGGGATGGGTGGTTTGGTATAGGCTTCAAAGATCTTGGTGATTTTCCCTTTTTTCAATTTGACGGCACCAATGTTGATAATGACATCATTGTCCATGTCCAGGCCGGTTGTTTCCAGATCGAGAACACAAAAGCTGGTATCTTGAATTTTTTGTTTCAATGCCGAGCGCGCATCAATCAGGCTACAAGCGTCGGTGACGTAGGCGAGGATCGGGTCGTTGATTATTTTCTTTTTTTCCCCGGAAAATCCTTTGAAGATTGATTTTAACATTAGATCGATCCCATCACTTGTTTTCGCGAGGCCTCTATTTTTGCTGGCAGAAAAACAGTTCTAACTTCTCTTCGGATTTTGCACCTCAACAGTGTTAATAGGCTGTTTTAGCGAAAGGTGACTGCGCTGCTGCCGCCAGAGTGTCTGCCAGAGTGTAGATTCCATGAGCTTCAAGTAGCGGGATCATCTTTAGCAGAACTTCTCCGGTTACAATAGCATCACCAAGGGCGGTGTGACGACCAACAATTGTGACATTCAGTCGTTCGGCTAAACCATCCAGAGAATGGGAGTCTTGATTCGGGTGGATCACCGACGAGAGCAACAGTGTGTCAAGGACCGGGTTGTCAAAAATAATCCCGGTTTTTTCTTCCTGTAGTTGCAGGAAACGCATGTCGAAGGCGGCATTATGGGCCACCAGTACTGAGTTCTCTACAAAGGTGTGAAAATGTGGCAGCACTTTGTCAATGGTCGGTTGTCCCTGCAGCAGCGCCGGTTGGATCCCGTGAATGGCAATCGATTCCTGTGGCACAAAACGTTTCGGGTCAACCAGTTGATCAATAACTTCGTGATAAAGGAGTTGGCCATTGACAATCCTGATGGCTCCCAGCTGAATTATCTCATCCCCTTTTGAAGGGTTCAGGCCGGTTGTTTCGGTATCAAACACCACAAAGGTCAATTTTCTCAGGGGGGTTTGTCCAAGCTCTTTCCATTCCCGGCGATTAAACAGGTCGAACTCATAAGAGACCGGGCGGTGTTCCACTTCACACTGCATTGCCAGACGGTGATCCTGATCAATCGGTGGGAAAACAACCATGACTCCGGTCGTCTCGCCAGTTGACCCTGTGAGTGAAGAGATGGAGCCAGACAGCTTTCCAAGGGTATCTTTAAGAGTCACTCGGTTTCCCTTGCTGTCGGTTAGTAACGGTATCGTTTGCCAGGTTTCAATTAATGCCTGACTTGCGGCAGTTTCCGGCCAGGCGATAATCAGTTCGATACTATGATCTTCATTGGCGGTGACCGTCATCAATAGTTCGGAAATATTCAGGTGGGTGCTGAGGAGCCCGGCCAGGTGTGATATTGCCTGAACCACAGAGTAGCTATCGAGCTGCAGCCAGATATCTTTGGGTGCCAGCGTGGTCACTTTGATTGTAAATCGTTTCGAAATATTATTACTGATAACTTCAAGCAAACTATCGGCCAGGACATTTTCACTTTTGTTCAGAGCATGGAGGTGAAGGGCATAACTTTCGCGCGCCTCACTGAGCTTGAGTTGTAATGCTCGAGATGCCTGGTCAATTTTGTCTCGATAAAATTGCCGTTCATTTTGATCGAGATCGGGGTTTTTACGAATACTGGCGGTTGCATCACAAATATTTTCAAGCTCTTTTTGTTGTTCATCGATCAAGGACTGGATCAATGTATCCCGGCGATTGTCGGATTCAATCTGCAGAGTCATGTCTTCAAGGGTGAGGACAAATCCTGAAATAACTTTTTTACTTTTTTTCTCAGTGAAGAATGGTGCCATGTTAACTCGCAGGCAGAGTCCTGTATGGAGAGTTATTATGGAATTATTGACCATCTTTGTCCGACCGGAAGCGTGGCATTTATGCAGCATTTCCAACCCATGGACAATTGGATTGCGATCCAGAATGCTGAAAATTGAACGCCCAAGTCCAAGGATACCCTGAGTCTGACTGTTTTTAGTCGCTGCATCAGGGTTGTCTTGAAATAATTTCTGTGCCTGCTGATTGTAAAGCAGAATTTGACCATCGGTATTACAGACAATAACCCCGTGGGGAAGCACTGACATCAATGCCGCAAGTCGAGTACGTTCTTCATCCAGTGCCGCTTGAGCTACGGCAATTTTTCCGGCGACATCTTTCTGGATTTCGACAAAAGCATCTGCTGACTGGTTGATAATCTCTACTAAATATTGAATTTCTTTTGATGAACTTTTGATTTTTGCCCGGTGTTCAGGATTAGAGGCTGAGATTATTCTTGCGCTTTCGGCAAGTTTAAGGGTTGGAACAATGTAGTCATTGAAAAGGAGATTAATCAATGCACCGATAATAAACAGGATTGTGATTGTTCCGAGTAAGGGGAAGGGGACCAGCTTATTAAACATTTCGCCCAGGGCGATTTGTTGGGCTTCGTTCAGGCTCGCCCAGGCACCGATCAGACTCGCAACAATAATGCTGATGATAGCAAAGTATATTGCTCCGAAAAAAATCCAGTATTTAAGGCTTGGTTTCATATGTCTAAGAGACCTTGCGGCTGAAAAACTGGAACATATATCATTTCGGCGCTTAGAGGATCATATGTTTTTTTATGAGAAGAAAGAACAATATATGACAAAATTGTACATATAGCAAACATTGTTTTGTTTTAGAAATGAGATTTGAACTGCAGATGTGGGGTGAAATAAAACAATCCAGCCACTGTGCAGGAACACCATGGCTGGATCGAAAATAACAGGGCTTTAGACGTGATTATGCGGTCAGGCGTTTCAGGGCTTCCAGATATTTTTCACCAGTTTTACGCACAATTTCTTCTGGTAACTTAGGGGCAGGTGCCCGCTTTCCCCAATCCAGAGTTTCCAGATAATCGCGTAAGAATTGCTTGTCAAAGCTGGGTTGAGGACCACCCGGTTGATACTGATCTTTAGGCCAGAAGCGGGAGGAATCCGGGGTCAGAGCTTCATCAATCCAGATCAGTTGATCATCAATCAGACCAAATTCAAATTTGGTATCGGCAATGATCAACCCTTTTGTATCCGCGAGATCTCTGGCCCGTTCGTAAATCTTGATGCTGACGTCGCGGACTTGTTCAGCTATCTCGGCACCACAGAGCTCAACTGTCTGTTCAAAGGAGATGTTCTCATCATGTTCGCCAAGTTCAGCTTTGGTTGATGGAGTGAACAGGGTTTCCGGGAGTTTGTCGCTTTGTACCAGACCACTTGGTAGTGGAATGGAGCAGAGAGAGCCACGCTGTTGATATTCTTTCCAGCCACTGCCCGAAAGATACCCGCGCACAATACATTCAACCGGTAGGGGTTGGGCTTTTTTGGCCAACATGCTGCGACCTTCCAGTTGATCCCGATACTGGTGGGTTATTGCTGGAAAATCATTGACGTCAGTCGCAATCAGGTGATGGGGGATGATATCGGTCATCTGTTCAAACCAGAACTTGGAAATCTGGGTCAGCACGTAACCTTTTTGTGGAATCCCTTCATCCATAATAACGTCAAAGGCAGAAATGCGATCACTGGTGACAATCAGCAGATGCTCACCCAGATCATATATATCTCTGACTTTGCCACGGTTAATCAGGTTGAGTTCGGGACAGTTGGTTTGGGTAATAATTGGCATCATGATTTGTCACCTCCAGCTGCGAAACTATTGCTCAATTCCGGAACCATCACCTCAATTTTAGCTTGTTGCCGCAGTTGTTCAAGTTTTTCCGTAATGACCTGCTCTTTTTTCTCGACCAGTAACCGGTTCCGCAGTTGTTCCCGATCGGCAATCTCCAGAAGTGCAAAATCTGCGATTTCAGCATTCTTCAAGCTGGCAACCAGGAATTTGTTACTGATAGTGTAAACTTTTGTCGTGACCGGCGCATCTTTCGTTAAGGTAAAAGCCTCTTCAGAGAGTTCCTGTGAGGTGCCGATCCGGGGAATGAAAAAACCAAAACTGCGACTGAAGTCTCCCGATTCTTCAACGGTCAACTTCAAGCTTTGAGCGGCAGTGATCAGACTTTTCTTGTCAGTCGCCAGCTTTAACAGTTTTTCTGCTAATTCTTCAGCCAGGGATTGAGCTTGTTCAGATCGATAAGCCTGTTCAACCGTGGGTTTAACTTTACTCAGCTCTGGCAAATGACTCGCTTGCCGCCCCTTCAGGGTAAACAGAAAGATCCCCTGAGTTGTTTGTACCGGTCTCGCCAGTTCAGATTCTTTCAGGGTGAAGGCGGCTTGATTGATCTCTGCAACCTTACCAATGCCGTCAATGGCTCCATCTGTAGTAAAAAAACCGGTTTCTTTAATTCCCAGATCGTTAGCTGCTGCCGCAGTTTCAAGGTTTCCGGTTTTACGATTAATATTGTAAGCGTCCATTGCTTTTTCATAGGCGAGTTGACGTGATTTTTCCAATATCAGGCCAGCTTTGACCTCGTCTACAACATCGACAAGGGGTTTGACTCCAGGCTCTATATATTCTTCAACCTTGACAATATGGAAACCGAAAGGTGTTTGAATAACCGGGCTCAATTGTCCTGGTCGCAGGGTAAAGACGACATCTTCAAATTCACGGACCATCGTGCCCCGACTGAAAGTTCCGAGATCACCACCCTGTGCCGCATTACTTTTGTCATCGGAATAAGTTTTCGCCCATTGTGCAAAATCAGCACCGTCCTGGAGTTGTTTCAGGAGTGTGTTGGCGAGCTCTCTCCTACTTTGAACCGTTTCAGCATCAGCGTCTTTCTGCATGCGGAGTAAGATGTGTGCTGCTTTGATCTGCTCCTGAATCTCATACTGATCAAGATTGCGGCGGTAGTAGCGCTGTAACTCTTCATCAGTAAAGGTGCCGATCTCGTTTTCGTAACGGGCAGGATCAAACTGCAGGTAGCGTAACGACACTTTTTCCGGAACCCGGAACGTCTCGATGTTTTGGTCGAAAAATTGTTTTAGTCCTGCAGCAGTGACTTGCACTTTGGATTCAACCAGTGCTGGAGTGAGCCAGACATAATTAAGGTTGATTTTATCATTTTCTTTATGAAAAGCAGCGGCAAACTCTGTATCGCTGATGTTGACTCCCTGCTGCAGTTCAGCGCGTACTTTCTCGGTCAGTAATCTTCTCTGCTGGGTCGCTTCAAACTGCTCCGGGCTCAGGCGTTGGTAGTTCAAGACTTCAAGATAGCGATCTCGACTGAATTTTCCTTCAAGCTGAAATGCATCATACTGTGCAATACTGTCGATCAATTCTTTTTTAGTGATTTCCAGATTGAGCTGCTGTGCCTGTTGAATCAGGAGTGTTTCATCAATCAGCTGCACCATTGCCTGTCTGGGCAGGTTGAGCTGCTCTTCCAGTCTAGCGTCAAATTGTCCCTGATAAATATTCTGGTAGAGGTTATAGAGGTTACTGTAGTTATTTTGAAATGCATCGTAAGTGATCTCCTCGCCATTGACACGGGCGGCCACTTCTCTCCCCTGGCCACCGCGCTGGTCAGATGGTGCCGTAAGCATGGTATAGCCAATGACAAAGCTCAAAATGATGATGCCGAAGGCAATTTTGATCAGGACCGACTTTTGTTTTGATCTGACAAATTGAAGCATTAGAGTGAAACTCCTCGTTTAATATTTCTGGTTGATTCGGAATAAAAAACAGGATCGCATGTTAGACCAGCAATTTACTGAAAAGCAATCATTTTTTACCAGCTTAACTCTTGCACAAAAAAGGTTGCTTTGCTAGAGTGACAGGGTTTTTGAGCAAACTTATAACTCAATTATTTTATGTCGCTGGCGACATTGACAGGATGGTGTATGTTTAATATTTTTAATGCTGTTTGGGGGATGTTCTCAAACGATCTGGCAATTGATTTGGGCACAGCTAATACCTTGGTTTTTGTCAAAGGGAAAGGGATTCTCGTCTGTGAGCCCTCGGTCGTTGCCGTGCAGACCGGTGCTGGTGGCCAGCGCAAGGTATTGGCCGTTGGTACCGCTGCAAAAGAGATGCTGGGTCGTACCCCGGGGAGCATTGTCGCCATTCGGCCGATGAAGGATGGTGTAATTGCTGATTTTGATCATACTGAGGAGATGCTCCGTTATTTTATTCGCAAGGTGCATAACCGCAAGAATCTGGTTCGCCCGCGGATAGTCATCTGTGTCCCTTCAGGAATTACGCAGGTGGAAAAAAGAGCGGTTCGGGAATCTGCTGAATCCGCTGGAGCCAGGGAAGTTTATCTCATTGAGGAACCAATGGCCGCAGCTATTGGCGCCGGTTTGCCGATCACTGAAGCTTCTGGAAATATGATTGTCGACATTGGTGGTGGAACAACAGAGGTTGCCGTTATTTCACTGGCTGGGATTGTCTATGCGCAGAGTGTCCGAGTGGGTGGAGACAAAATGGACGAAGCTATTGTCCACTATATGAAGCGGAAATATAATTTGTTGATAGGTGAAAGAACAGCAGAGGCAGTAAAAATTGGTATTGGTAATGTTTTTGATACCGGGGAGGAACCTGACGTCATGGATATTAAGGGGCGTGATCTGGTCAGCGGCATCCCTAAAACTATGGAAATTAACTCAGATGAGATCCGTGAGGCGATGTCAGAGCCGGTGAAAACTATTATTGAGGCGGTCAGAATCTCGCTGGAGAGAACCCCGCCAGAGTTGGCTGCAGATATCGTGGACAAAGGGAT
The DNA here is from genome assembly GCA_021157505.1 of Desulfuromusa sp. Taxonomy (GTDB): domain Bacteria; phylum Desulfobacterota; class Desulfuromonadia; order Desulfuromonadales; family Geopsychrobacteraceae; genus Desulfuromusa. Next base: position 9,109 of record JAGGWI010000071.1, read on the forward strand.
TATCCTGGCTGGTGGCGGTGCGTACCTGAAAAATCTGGATGTATTGCTGCGGGAAGAGACTGGATTGCCTGTGGTTGTTGCTGAAGATCCGCTATCCTGTGTTGTTCTCGGTTCGGGTGCTGTGCTGGATCAATTGGATCTGCTGAGGCAGGTTTCTATTCCTTCGTGATAGCAGGGTACGACTTGTGGTATTCTTCTGGGAGGATCAGCCGATCCTCCCTCTTTTATAGTGTTATTGCCCTGATTCTTTGGTTATTTCAGGAGCTGCTTGGAGCAGTCAGTGCGTGAGCTGTTAAGTCGCTATCGATTTTTGTTACTGGCCATTATCTTACTACTGGCAACGGTAATACTCTATTCCTATAATCTTCGTCAGAAAACCGCTACCACATTTTTTGAACGTGCGGTTCTCACTTTTTCTGCACCTTTTCAGAGCGGTATCGATGGTGTCGTTGATACTATAACTGCAACCTGGGGTAATTATCTCTGGTTGGTTGATACCCAACAACGAAATCTTCTGCTTGAAGATGAAAATCTGGAACTGCGCTTCAAATTGCAACAATCTCAGGAAATTTCACTGCAGAATAAACGGCTCCGGAAGCTTCTGGCTTTTGTCGATGAGTTGGACCGTCCCGCTTTACCGGCGCAAGTTATTGGTGAAGATGCCAGTAACTGGGCGCGGACAATTATTATCGATAAGGGAATCGATGCAGGGTTGCGCAACGGATTGCCTGTTGTTTCCGCACAGGGGGTGGTGGGGCGGATCATCAAGATTGCGTCGAACAGCGCCCGGGTGCTGTTGATAACCGATGCCTCTTCCGCCATTGCTACCCTGGTTCAGCGTACCCGCACGCGCGGTATTACCCGTGGTCGTGGTGGAAATTTATCTGTTGACTATGCTTTGCGTGATGCCGATATTCAGGAAGGAGATTTGCTGGTCACATCAGGGATGGGGGGTATTTTCCCCAAGGGGTTACCCCTTGCTCTGGTTGAATCTGTTGAGAAAGATCAGTTCAGTTTATTTCAGCGGGTGCAGGCAAAACCAACGGTTGATTTTTCCTACCTTGAAGAGGTGATGGTGATTGTGGGAGAGGATCCATGAGGGGTTTTTTTCTGTTTCTTTTTACCGGAGTTTTTTTTGCGTTGCTGCAGAGCAGTATTCTGCCATTATTGCTTCCACCCAACTGGCGACCAAATCTGATCCTGATCTTGATTCTCTATCTGGGATTAAGTGAAAATTTATCCCGAGCACTTATTGCAGGGTTACTGCTGGGTGCTATTCAAGATAGTTTTTGTGGTCCCAGTCTGGGTTTGTATATTTCGGTTTATCTCATTATTATCCTGGCGACCCGGTTACTTTCTGACCAGCTCAATATTGAAAGTCCACCCTTGTTACTGTTATTGATTGCCGGTGGAACGCTGCTACAAAACTTCCTGATTGGTTTTTACCTGACCGTTTTTGCTGATGCCGCTCCGGTGCTGCACATCCTCCTTCCCGCTATTCCTCAACAGCTGGTGACGAATATGGCTTTTGCGACAGCTCTGTTGTTTCTGTTACTGCGTTTTCAGCGTCTGTTCGGTTATCGATCTGGTCTGGCTGGTCTGATGTACCAGAGTAAACACCATGGGTCTTGATCTTGAATGGAAGAAATCTGCTGTCGTTCAGCGCCGTTTTTTGATCTATTCTACGGTTGTTGCTGCGGTGTTTCTGCTTCTGTTGTTCCGGCTCTGGTATCTGCAAGTCATCAGCTACGAAAATCTTCATGAACGTTCTGTTCGCAATCGCACCCGGGTATTGTCTCTGGACGCACCACGTGGGCCGGTTTATGATCGCAATGGAGTATTGCTGGTTGATAATCGACCCTCTTTCCAGATCTCTGTTATGCGCCAAGAGGTTGAAAACCCTGCACAGCTCTTTGAACAATTATCTCCATTGCTGGGTATCGACATTTCTGAGCTGGAATTGCGTTGGCAGGAGGGAAAAAAATTTCCGATTTACCGCCCGGTTCCTCTGGCACAGGATGTCAGCCGTGAAACCATGGAGAAGGTTCAAGAACATAGTGTCACTTTGCCGGGAGTGCTGACTGAGGTACGTCCGGTTCGTGATTATCTGGAACATGGATCAGCCGCCCATTTGATCGGTTACCTGGGTGAAATCACCCAAGCAGAATTACAGAGTGGGGATTTTAATCAGTACCGAGCTGGGGATTTTATTGGTAAAACGGCTCTTGAGAGGACATTTGAGCCTTATCTGCGAGGAGAAAAGGGGCGCCGTCTGGTTGAAGTTGATGTCCAGGGAAAACTGCTGCGCCAATTAGAAATGGAACCTTCCCGCCCTGGAAATAAAATCTATCTGACTCTGGATCGTGAACTGCAACGTGCGGCTGATGAAGCTTTTGGTTCTCAAGCGGGTGCTGCCGTTGCTCTCGATGTTAATACCGGAGAAGTCCTGGTTATGGTCAGTCGCCCAACTTTTGATCCGTCGCTTTTTGCCAGTGGGATTACTGGAGATGAATGGCGTGTCTTAGCTGAGAATGATAGTCATCCGTTACAAAATAAAGTTATTGCAGGACAGTATCCTCCGGGTTCAACCTTCAAGATGGTTGTCGCTTTAGCTGCGTTACGTGATGGCGCTAGTGTGAAGCGAAGTGTCGATTGCAAAGGGGATTTTGTCATTGGTGGTTCCCGCTATCGTTGTTGGAAGAAAAAAGGGCATGGGCCAACTGACCTGAAAAAAGCACTGCGAGAAAGCTGTGATGTCTGGTTTTATCAGGTTGGACTGGAACTGGGTATTGACAAGTTGTCTGCAGCAGCCAAAGAGTTTGGGCTGGGATCTCCGGTCGGTTATCCATTACCGGGGGAGCGCTCAGGTCTTATGCCATCGCAGGAATGGAAACGGCAACGTTACAACAAACCCTGGTATGCGGGAGAAACGGTTATTGCTTCAATTGGACAGGGCTTTGTCCTTGCCACCCCGATGCAGTTAGCTGTGATGATGGCCACTGTCGCTAATAATGGTAAGGTTTTGAAACCCCAGGTTGTACGCAAGATTGAAGATTGGCAGGGCCATTTGCTGATACAGCCGGAAACTGAGATTGTTCGCCAGATCAACTATTCACCCGCGGATTGGAAAGCTGTGCGAGATGGTTTGATTGCGGTTGTCAATGAACCTCATGGAACGGGTCGCGCTGCTCATATTGATAATATTCTGGTTGCTGGAAAGACGGGTACCTCACAGGTTGTCAGGCGGAGGTCGGATGAGGAAGAGGAGCTCGATAAGGATGGAAAAACACCTTACCGTTTTCGTCCCCATGCTCTTTTTGTTGCTTATGCTCCAGCGGAAAAACCGGAGATTGCCATTGCTGTTGTGGTTGAACACGGACAGTCAGGTGGTCGGGTTGCCGGACCGATTGCCAAGCGAATTATTCAGCGCTACATGGAGTTAAAAGTGCAGGTGCCACAGGGAGGAAGTAACTGATGTTTGATCGACGTCTGGTGTCTAACTTTGACTGGGTTCTATTGTTGACAGTCCTCCTGATTGCCGGGATCGGAATTGCCAACCTGTTCAGTGCAACTGCAAGTTGGAATTCCAGTAGCACTCCACTCTATCTGAAACAGCTGTTCTGGTTATCCGGAGGGGTCCTGATCGCTCTGATGATCTGCCTGTTTGATTACAGTCATCTGGAACATTTTGCGATTCACTTCTATACCATAAGTATCGGTTTGCTGATTTATGTGCTGGTTATGGGTAAAACGACTATGGGAGCGACTCGCTGGATAAGTCTTGGCTTTTTTAATCTGCAACCGGGTGAAGTTATTAAAATTGCAATTATTCTACTGCTGGCTAAAATTTTTTCTAAACCGGTAGATCCATTCGGTTACAGTCTGTCAGAACTCTGGAAACCGGCTCTCTGGGTGGTAATACCAGTTGTCTTGATTCTTAAAGAACCTGACCTGGGGACTGCAATGATGGTTATTTTTATTGCAGTATCAATGTTAATATTTGCCGGGCTCAAGCGAGGAACTCTGATCTGTTTAGCTTTTCTAGGTGGTTTAACTGCTGTTGCTGGCTGGTTTGGGTTGCACGATTATCAACGTGCCAGAATTCGCACATTTTTGAACCCTGAAGCGGATCCCCTTGGCAGTGGTTACCATATTATCCAATCAAAAATTGCCGTTGGCAGTGGCGGGCTTTTCGGCAAGGGTTTTATTCAGGGGACTCAGTCGCAACTTTCTTTTTTGCCCGAGAGACATACCGATTTTGCCTTTTCTGTTTTTGCAGAAGAGTGGGGGTTTATGGGGAGTCTGGTGTTGCTGGCGCTCTACCTTTTCTTAATCGTTTGGGGACTATATGTTGCCAGACGCGCAGCTGATAAGTTTGGGCTGTTTCTTGCCGTTGGGGTGACAGCTATGATTTTCTGGCATATCGTCGTTAATCTGGGGATGGTGATCGGGTTACTTCCGGTTGTTGGCGTACCTCTGCCGCTTTTCTCTTATGGTGGTACCAGCATGGTGACAACGATGATTGGGGTGGGGTTGTTGATGAATGTGAGTATGCGGCGATTCATGTTCTGATGGCGTCGCAAAAACTCCGACCTACTGTGTTGTCGCAGTTTTTCAGGACTTTGACATACACAAGTATGCCTTCACCCCTGAAAAACCACTCCGCCTTGTGGGACGAAGTTTTTGCTTAGCCATTACATAAAAAACCGCCCTTTTCCGCAATCTCTGCGTCAATCTGCACATTTGTTTGTGCGGCGTAAAGTACTACGCCTCCGCGCAAATGTTTGATTTCCTTGACCTAGCGAAAAATTGCTGGTTTTCGAATCAGAAACTTGTGATGCGCCAGCTAGAATTCTGGATGAAGCTAGTTTCGGCACTTTTTCCTGCTCCCGTGTGACGCAGCCGGAGAGAAACGGAACTTTGCAGGAATTCGAAGAAAAATGTTTGAGCCAAAGGCGAGTTTTTTTCTTCGCTGTAAAGTGCAGTGGAATGGAGGGGACCCGAAGGGCAAGGAGTTCGGGCACCTTTTTCTGCTTACTCTTTTGTGGTGTACAAAAGAGTAAGGTGGCGAGCGGGGCCGCAACCCCGCGACCTTTTGGTTTATTAATCCATCTTCAGTGGACACGTACCACGTACATGTCCACTGAAGACTTCTTTAAACTAGCGCCTTTCGAGCCCGCCTTTTCATAATTTTCAGCAATGGAGCAAAATGAATCTGGATAATTTCAGTGGATGGCTGGAGGAGGCTTCCCGGGAAATTGGAGCCCATTCTGCGGCGTGCATCCGGATGGATAACCGGCTTCTGCGGCTTCGTATCGAAGAAAACAATGTTCAGGTAGCCAACTGGCTGAAGTTGGGGATGCACGGCGAAATGGATTATCTTGAGCGGATGTTTTCCGAGAAATCCAACCCGTGGAAAACTTTTCCATTCGCCAAATCAGTGATCGTACTTGCCTTCACCAACCGTTGGGGCGATTCTTCAGCAACGCACCCATTCCCTGTTCCAGCAAGCGACGCTCTAGTAGGTTACCTTTCGGCTTATGCCCGGGAAACTGACTACCATTTAACCGGGCAGACTATGCTCTCACAACTGACAGAGCTGCTTGGAGAAAATATTCACACAGAGGCAACGGTTGATACCGCAGCCGTCTATGAGCGGCTGTTTGCGACTGTCGGTGGACTTGGTCTGGTGGGTAGCAATACTCTCCTACGGGTTCCCGATTCAGGGACCACCCGGTTCTTTATCGGTTGTCTCTTTGTCGATATTGAATTGCCGGAAGTTATTCATCAGCCAAAAATACCGCTTGCTTGCGATTCTTGCTGCGCTTGTCTGGAAAATTGTCCGACCGGAGCGATCCAATCTGGTCAGCCAATCGACGCGCGGAAGTGTATCAGCTATTTAACCATCGAAAAACCGGGAACCCTTTCGCTTGAAGAGGGTAAGTTGATAGGGAATTGGCTGTTTGGCTGTGATGATTGCACTATGATTTGTCCGCCGCAAGTCGAAGTCGATATGCGCATTCCGGTTGACCTTGAATGGTTGCTGAAAACATCTGCAGCCGAAATCCGCCGCACCATCAAAGGGAGTGCAAGCGCCTATGCCGGAGTAACCCAGCTCCGCAGGAATGCCGTCGTTGCGCTGAAAAACATGGAGACACCACGTGCGCTGGATTTGCTTCAGTGGGTGGCCGGAAATAGCGGGAGTGAGTTGATTCGTCGGCAGATTGATTTATGGTAACCAATCGGAGATGCCCGGTAAGAAAACGGCAGAGACTTTATTGATTGTCTTTATCCCTGTGTCTCTTTAACTCCCCTGTTGCGCAAATAATCCATTCGCTCGGCGATCAATTTTTCGTAGCCTCGGTCGGTTGGGCGATAGAACTTTCTTGCACCGATCTGCTCCGGAAGATGGGTCTGTTCGGCAAAGCCATCTTGATAGTCGTGAGCATATTTATACCCTTTGCCATAATCGAGTTGTTTCATCAGTTTGGTTGGGGCGTTGCGGATATGTTTGGGAACTGGCAGTGCTCCCGATTTTCGAACCTCAGCCAGTGCTTCATCAATCCCCAGGTAACTGGCATTGCTTTTGGGAGCCGTTGCCAGATAGGTGACTCCCTGAGCCAGGTTGATTCTAGCTTCCGGCAGGCCGACAAAATGGACTGCCTGCTGAACGGCCAGCGCCATCTGTAGTGCCCGGGGATCAGCATTGCCAATATCTTCCGAAGCAAAAATTACCAGCCGCCGGACAATAAACAGCGGATCTTCCCCCGCTTCCAGCATCCGTGCCAGCCAATAAATGGCCCCGTCGGGATCTGAACCACGCATACTTTTAATCAAGGCAGAGATAATATTGTAGTGCTCTTCGCCCCCTTTATCGTACAAAAGAGCTCTTTTCTGCATCGCTTCGAGAGCGGATTCGAGAGAGATGGTATCGTCTTGTGCTGCCGCTGCAGACACTTCGAGGGCACCGAGGGCAATCCGGGCATCCCCGCCGGCCTGCTCGGCAAAGAAATCGAGAGCAGCTTCATCAATTTGCAGTTCCGGTCGATTTAGTCCCTGTTGTGACAAGATGGCGCGGTGGAGGAGAATTTTCAGATCTTCTACAGCGAGAGGTTCGAGGACAAAAACCCGGGAACGCGACAATAATGCCGAGTTGACTTCAAAACTGGGATTTTCAGTGGTTGCACCAATCAGAGTGAGCTCTCCCTTTTCGACCGAGGGGAGAAATGCATCCTGCTGAGCTTTGTTGAAACGGTGAATCTCATCGACAAACAGAAGAGTTTTATGTCCGTGATAGGCGCGTTGCTGTTTTGCTTCAGCAACAATTTCCCGAACCTCTTTGATACTGCCGAGAACCGCCGAAAAAAATATAAATCGGCTCTTGGTGCAGTTGGCGATCACCCTGCCGAGGGTGGTTTTCCCCGTACCCGGCGGCCCCCAGAAGATAATCGATGTCAGCTGGTCATTCTCAATCAGCTGACGGAGTAACTTCCCCGAGCCAAGAAGATGTTGTTGTCCCACAACATCGTCCAGTTTTTGCGGTCGCATCCGTTCTGCTAACGGGGTGTTGCTATTGTCCTGCGCTGTTTGTTCAAACAGATCCATATTATCTCCAGATTGAATCGGGGTAACAATGTAGCATCACAGCAACTCTATGAGATAGACTTTAGCTGCTATTTTATGATAATTGTCAGCCTCTATTTCTCTAATCGGCAGTATCTATCTCACGAACTGCATTCATACACTTATTATTGGTGAGTCAATGCTGAAAAAAGTTGGTATTTACGCAAAAACAAATCATCCTGATGCCGAGCAGATTGCAGTTGATATCTGCAACCGTTTCAAGAGCGAGCAGATTGAGGTTCTCCTTGAGGACAGTCTGGCTGAGCAGATTGGACAAGTGAATGGCTACGCCGGTGAGGAGATTCCCGGGCAGGTTGATCTGATCATTGTTCTTGGTGGGGATGGAACGCTGATTTCAGTGGCCCGCCTGATTGGTGATAGAAATGTGCCGATTGTTGGAGTCAATCTGGGGCGGCTTGGATTTTTGACCGAGGTGACTCGTGATGAGTTACCGGAGATGCTGGAACGGTTGATCTCTGGCAATTATCAGGTTTCCGACCGGATGATGCTTGATGCCACCATCCACCGGAATGATCGGGTGGTAGGGAAGTTTACGGTCCTCAATGATATTGTTATTAATAAAGGAGCCCTGGCGCGGATTATCGATATGGAGACATCTGTTGACGGTCGCCATTTGACCAGTTATAAGGCTGATGGGTTGATTGTTTCGACCCCGACCGGTTCAACGGGATATAATCTGGCGGCCGGTGGTCCGATCATTTATCCAGATATTAACAGTTTATTAATTACCCCCATCTGTCCCCATATGTTGACCAATCGACCGATTATGGTCTGGAGCCGGTCAGTCATTGAGATCAAAGTCAATTTTGAAGATGATGTGGTTTTTTTCACCGGTGATGGTCAGGTCGGACGTAAATTACTTCCGGGTGATCGGGTGGAAGTGCGTCGTTCTGAACAGCGAACCCATCTGGTAAGCAGTCCAAGTAAAGATTATTTTGAAATACTAAGAACCAAACTGAATTGGGGACAGCGTTGATGGCGTTGCAAAAATCTCCGATCTCCGGTGTTGCAGCAGTTTTTCAGGACTTCGACATACCCTGTGTATGTCTTCACCCCTGAAAACCTGCTGCGCCTTGGAGATCGAATTTTTTGCTTAGCCATCATCTTCCTTTGCTAGGAGTTATTCTCCTACTGAAGAACTCTTTGATACTTTGTGGATTGAATCTTCTTCGGAAAATTACCGCTTAATTGGTTATCGAAATAATGTTGACAGATCTCATCATCAAAAACTTTGCTATTATTGAAAATCTCCACGTCACCTTTAACTCGGGGTTTAATGTCTTAACCGGGGAAACTGGTGCCGGGAAGTCAATAATTATTGATGCCGTTAATCTGTTACTCGGCGGTCGGGCACGTGGCGAAATTATCCGTACCGGGGAGGAAGAGGCTTCTGTTGAGGCGATTTTTGACCTGCGTAAGGATCACCTTGTCGGGGAGAAACTCATTGCTGCAGGTCTGGACAATGATGATGAATTGTTGGTCCGGAGAATCGTTGCCCGTTCGGGTAAAAATCGGGTTTTTATCAACGGTTCACCGGTTCCGTTGACACAGTTGCGTGAGCTGACCGGTGGGCTGGTCAATATTTATGGGCAACATGAACATCAGAATCTGCAACGAACCGAAACCCATTTAAAATTACTGGATAGTTTTGCCGGGCTACAGAGTACACTCGTCGATTATCGAGCTGCTTTTTCTTCCTATCAACAATTGCAGAGAGAGTTGAATCAGTTGAATCTGGCAGAACGTGAGCGGCAGCAACGCCTCGATATGCTCGCCTTTCAGCGGCAGGAATTATTGAACGCACATTTGATCCCTGGTGAAGATGAGGCGTTGGAGAGAGAACGTTCTATTCTTCAACATGCTGAAAAATTAATAACGGCAATGGTGGGTGGCTATGACAACCTCTATGGTGGGGAGGAAGCTGCCTGTGGAAAAATCGCTACGGTTGCAACGGAGCTTGAGTCTCTTCAGGAGATAGATCCACAACTCGGCTCTTTAGCAAAGTCCCTGCAGGATCATCTTTATGGTTTGGAAGATGTCGCGGCAGAATTAAATAAATATGCGGAGACCCTCGATTTTGAACCACAACAGCAACAGCAGGTCGAGGATCGGCTGGCATTGCTTTCCAGTTTGAAGGGTAAATATGCACCGACAACGAAAGAGTTGCTTGAATACCTGGAACAGATTACTGCTGAACTTGATGATCTCACCCATATTGAAGATCGGCGCAAGCAACTGGAGGAAAAATTACAGGGGCAATATCAACAACTTCTTGATCTTGGCGAGAGACTGAGCGGTCAACGTCAGCAGGGTGCGACCGAGCTCGCAACCGCAGTAAAACAAGAACTTGGAGAGTTGGCCATGGGCGGTGCCGATTTTGCCATCCGCTTCACTCCGTTGCTGGAACCCTCTATTGACGGGTTGGAAAGTGGTGAGTTTTATCTGGCCGCCAATCCGGGCGAAGAGGCGCAGCCGTTGGCCAGGATTGCTTCAGGGGGTGAGCTGTCGCGAATTATGCTCGCTCTGAAACGGAGTGTCCCTACCGGGGATGGGGTGAGAACCTTGATTTTTGATGAAGTTGATGCCGGTATTGGTGGAGAAGCGGCAACCGCTGTTGGTGAAAAAATCAGCCGTCTGGGGAAAACACTACAAGTTCTCTGTGTCACCCATTTGCCACAGGTTGCAGCTTTTGCTGATCACCATTACCTCGTTGCCAAAGAGGAGGCTCATGGGCGGACGGCAACCAAGCTGAGCTTATTGAACTCAGAAGCCCGGGTCGCTGAAATGGCCAGAATGCTTGGTGGGTTACACGTCGGTGAAAAAACCCTGATTCATGCCCATGAATTGATTGAAAGTTCTCGGGCTGTTGTGGCAAATTGATCGAACTCAATTGTACTGATACGGAGATGATATGATTCGCCATGCACGGATACCCGATGCTCGGAAGATCCATAAGCTGTTACTTGTCTATGCTCAAGATGGTCAATTGCTGGGTCGTTCTCTGGCAAATATCTACGATTCTATTCGGGACTTTTATGTTTATGAAGAGGACGGTGAGATTCTTGGGATCGGTGCCTTGTCAATTTGCTGGGAAGATTTGGCAGAAGTCCGATCATTAGCTGTTGCACCTGGGCAGCAAGGGAAGGGGATCGGGCGTAAAATTGTTGAAATGTGCCTCAGTGAAGCAACGGAGCTCGGATTAAAAAGGGTGTTTGCATTGACTTATCAGCCAAATTTTTTCAAGACGCTGGGTTTTTTTGATATTGAAAAATCGGAGTTGCCACAAAAAATTTGGGGTGATTGCATCAATTGTGTTAAATATCCAGATTGTGATGAATTGGCATTGGCAATTAATTTGTTGGAATAAGGTTAGATGTATGTTATTAATAAAAAATAATTCTACTTGTAGCGTAGTTGCTTCTTTAAGATCTGAGTTCAGATGAGAGTCTTAACCGCCGTTAAGGCCTTGTCGCAAACGAGATTTGGAGTCATTTTGGGCAGGCGTTTCTCAGTCATAGTCGTTCCAGAAGGGGACAGTAAGGTCAACCGTTTTCGTATCCACAGTGGATTCATTAAGACCTTATTCTGCTGCTGCTTTCTTGCTGGTGGGCTACTTGCTTTTTTTTCCTACAGCTATGTCAACGATAGAATAGATCGTAATGAACTCCTGCGACTCAGAATGACAACCAGCCAGCAACACCAGACCATACAACGTCTGGTCATCGATTTGGACGAGATCCATCAAGAGATGAATTCTTTTGCCGAAACAGAAGCAAGAGTCCGACAGTTGGCTGATTTGGACGCTGCTCCACAGGGACTTCCTATTGCTGTCGGCGGGCTCCCGGAAGCCAGACCTGTCGATACCATTGATGAAATACAGCGCCAGATCAATCAATTACAGGTTGATATTGATCTGCGCCGTCAGAGCCAGGAAAATGTCAGAAATCTTCTCAACGATCAGGTTTCACTCAGTCGGGCAACCCCCAAGGGATGGCCAACAAAAGGGTGGTTGACTTCTTATTTTGGAATGCGTAAGTCCCCTTTTACGGGTCGACGGGTGATGCACGAAGGGCTGGATATTGCGGCAAATATCGGGACGCCGGTTATTGCAACGGCTGATGGAATCGTGGCACGAACCAGCTACTCTTCTGGCTACGGTAAGATGGTGGTTCTCGACCATGGTTATGGTTACCGAACTATTTTTGGACACAATTCAAAGATCCTGGTTAAATCCGGGCAGCAGATCAAGCGCGGCGACATTATTGCCAAGGTTGGTAATACCGGGCGTTCAACTGGATCGCATTTACACTATGAACTACGTTTAAATGGGGTTCCCATCGATCCGCGAAAAACCCTCTAGCAGACTGTTGAAAAACTATCTGCGTTGCGATTGCTGCGTTGAAAATTGTCTAAAAATGCTCATTTACTGAGTGTAAACTGCGCTTTTTCGACAATTTTCGCCTTGCACTCAAGCCCTCGAAAACGTTTTTCAATAC
>JAGGWI010000240.1 GCA_021157505.1 Desulfuromusa sp.
AACCACAAGAGAATACCCCTCCGGATAATGGTTATCCTTTCACTCCGGTTGCGGGAGACGGGGTTTATGAAATTCCGGTGGGACCGGTTCATGCCGGAATTATTGAGCCTGGCCATTTCCGCTTTCAGGCCATGGGTGAAACCATTTTGCGCCTGGAAGAACGTCTTGGTTATGTCCATAAGGGGATCGAAAAGATTGCGGTTGGCCGTGATTTTGACGGCCTGATCCGGCTAGCCGGTCGGGTTTCCGGAGATAGTACCGTTGCTCATAGCTGGGCAGCATGTCAGGCAGTTGAGCGAGCCCTGAAGGTAGAGCCACCACAACGGGCATTATTTATCCGAGCAATCCTTGCGGAACGGGAAAGGATTGCTAACCATCTGGGAGATATCGGTGCCATCTGTAACGATGTTGGATTTGCCTTCGCCCAGTATCAGCTGTCCCGTTTGCGCGAACTCTGGCAACGTCAGAACCAGGCTATCTTCGGTCATCGGCTGTTGATGGATTTATTGACTCCCGGTGGTGTTACCGTTGATTTCAATATGATTGATGCAACAAATATGCGGGAGGAAATAAATCAGCTTCGGATTGAAATTGAAGAGTTACTGCCGCTATTACTTGAATATCCCAGTTTACAGGATCGTTTGCGGGACTATGCTATTTTTAGTCCCGAAGATGCGCAGCGCCTTGGCGCGGTTGGTTACGTTGGTCGTGCCAGCAATCTTGAAGATGATCTGCGCCGGGATGCCCCTTATCCCCCCTATCAGCAATTGCAGGTGGAAGTTCCGGTATTCGACATCGGTGATATTACCAAGCGACTGAGAGTTCGGGGGGAGGAGATCCTCATTTCTCTTGGCTTGCTGGAAACCTTGATTAAGCAACTTCCGGAGGGTCCTTTAACCACGGAAATTGTATTACCTCAACAGGAGGTTGAAGGAGTTGGATTGGTTGAAGGGTGGCGAGGGGAAACTCTGGCTTATCTGCGCCTCGATAGCCAGGGCAAGGTGTTGCGCTACTTTCCCCGTGATCCCAGCTGGCTGACCTGGCAGGCACTGGAGATGATGCTGGATGGTGTTATTGTCCCCGATTTTCCAGTCTGTAATAAATCGGTCAATGGTTCCTACTCGGGACATGATCTCTAATGGCGTCGCAAAAAGTTCGCTCCACGGCGTTATGGTGATTTTTCAGAAATTCAACATACCTATGTATGTTTTCACCTCTGAAATCCCCCCGAGCCTTGTGGAGCAAAATTTTTGCTTAGCCATTTTCCATTCTATTTATTAGATGTTGAGTGCCACAACATCGTGGACACTTTTTAGTGCCAGTACCTCGTGGACTCAACAATTAGATATGAAGGTCTTTTATGTTTCGTCTTTATAATAAAATCCGCCGGACCGGGTGTGTGACAGAACCATTGGTGGTAACGGATGACCCCATTGTTGAGCTTGGTGCTGCCTGTCAAAAAGAGATAGCTGCCCGGTTCAGTGGCTCTCTCGCCATTCGGATGGTCGATGCCGGTTCCTGCAATGGTTGTGAGCTGGAGGTGCATGCTGTCAATAACAGTTTTTACGATATTGAACGGTTTGGCATCCACTTTGTTGCTTCCCCCCGCCATGCTGATCTGCTGCTGGTCACCGGAGTTGTTTCCCGCCATATGCAAGAAGCCTTGAAGCGAACCTATGCTGCAATGTCTGCCCCAAAGTTGGTCGTTGCTATGGGGGATTGTGCCGGGCATGGTGGAGAATTCGGCATCTCTTATGCCAGTTGCGGGCCGGTTGCCAATGTTCTACCGGTAGATGCGATCATTCCGGGCTGTCCCCCCACTCCGTTAGCACTCATGCAGGGATTGCTACAATTATTGCGACGAGTATAAATATCTCCCTGAGATTTTCCTTGCCATGGCGCACCTATTTGGCTATATTGCCAAATAGGTAGAGGAGAATATGGATAAAGAGCGAAAAAATCACTTAGATGCTAGAGCTAAAATATTAAAAGCGATGGCGCATCCCAGCCGGTTGTTGATGATTGAAGAGTTGTCGCAGGGGGAACGCTGTGTTTGTGAGCTTACTGAGATGGTAGGGGCTGATGTATCAACGGTTTCCAAGCATCTGTCGGTTTTGAAACAGGCAGGTCTGGTGGTTGACGATAAGCGGGGAAATCAGGTTTTTTACCAGTTGCGGGTTCCGTGTATCCTCAATTTTTTCGGCTGTGTTGAGTCGGTACTTGAAGCACAGCATCAGGATCGGTCAGTATTGCTTAAACTTGTATAATAGTAGAGTCATTTTTTTTGCATAACTATTTGGCTATTTTGCCAATAAGGTAAATAGATATGAATTGGAAAACCGAATGGAAGCCCCTGTTTTGGATTATCACCATTTTTGCTGCCTGTTTTTTTCTTCCGGTTGAAGCTCCTCGCGTCCAGAATGCCATCATTGAATCCCTCTATTTAGTGAAATGGTACGCTCAGGAACATGTTCTGCTTTGTCTGATCCCAGCTTTTTTTATTGCTGGTGCCGTGGCGGTGTTTGTCAGCCAGGCAGCGGTCATGAAATACCTTGGTCCCAAGGCTAATAAATTGCTGGCGTACGGTGTCGCATCAGTTTCTGGGACGATTCTTGCTGTCTGTTCCTGCACAATTTTACCACTTTTCGCTGGCATTTATAAGATGGGTGCCGGACTTGGTCCCGCCTGTGCTTTTCTCTATTCTGGCCCGGCAATTAACATTCTGGCGATTGTCCTGACGGCCCGGATTCTTGGTCCGGAGATGGGGATTGCCCGAGCTGTCGGGGCGGTTATTTTTGCTGTTGTGATCGGCTTAGCAATGCACTTTTTCTTCCGTCACGAAGAAGCTGAAAAAGCAGCTGTCGCACCAGTGATGTGCAATGACGATGATGGTCGCCCTCTGTGGCAGACCGCTTTCTATTTTGCCAGCATGGTTGGCATTCTGGTTTTTGCCAACTGGGGCAAAACGGATGATCCGACCGGTTTCTGGCACACTATTTATATCAGCAAGTGGTGGATTACCAGCGGCTTTTCTATCGCTCTGGCGATCATGTTGGCAACCTGGTTCAAACTTGGGTTGTTGCGCATAGTACTGGCTGGCCTACCTGCAGTGTTAATGGCAGTAATTCAACCGCAACATCCCGCTCTCGCATTTACCTTCGGAGTGATTGGTCTCTCGATTCTGAGCAACTTAAAGAGTACTCGTGATGGCGAAATGGGCGAGTGGTTTAACGAGAGCTGGGATTTTGCCAAGAAAATTCTCCCACTATTGTTGATCGGCGTACTGATTGCCGGCGTACTGCTTGGACGCCCCGGTCATGAGGGGTTGATCCCCTCAGAGTGGGTTGCTTCTCTGGTTGGTGGCAACTCGCTATTTGCCAATATGTTCGCATCGGTATTTGGTGCTTTTATGTATTTTGCCACGCTTACAGAAGTCCCTATTTTACAGGGGCTGATGGGGGCAGGGATGGGTAAAGGGCCTGCCCTCGCATTATTACTGGCTGGACCAGCATTATCTCTGCCGAATATGCTGGTTATTCGCAGTGTGATGGGAACGAAAAAAACCGTGGTCTTTGTTCTACTGGTGATGACCATGGCAACCATCAGCGGATTAATTTACGGAGCAATATTTTAGTGATTTAACGGAGAGACGCAGAGGGGGAGAGAGCGGAGAGAAAACCTAAGAATCTAAAATAGCCACCAGGACACCAAGGGCACCAAGAAAACCATCCAGAATCACTTTAACGGAGAACCACGAGAAAAATCCGAAGATCATTTCTTTGGGTTTTAAAAACAAAAAAGAGCTTTTGACTTCTCTCCGCCTCTGCGTCTCTCCGTTGAAAAGATTTTGACTCTCTTGGTGTTCTTGG
>JAGGWI010000239.1 GCA_021157505.1 Desulfuromusa sp.
ATAAAAGAGGATAAACTGCAGGAAAATGCCCTGGAAACCGGGAATTATTTTCAACAAAAATTACGTGAATTGCAGCAACACTATCAATTGATTGGTGACGTTCGTGGCCTGGGATTATTCATTGGTGTTGAGTTGGTTGAAGATCGGACCAGCAAAAAACCTGCAACAGAAACCGCAGCTAAACTGATTGAATATTTTAAACACCATCATATTTTACTGAGCACCGAAGGGCCGTTCCACAATGTTCTGAAAATCAAACCTCCATTGGCATTTAATCGGGATGATGCTGATAAGTTTATTGCTGTGTTTGAGTCGGGGTTGCAGACTGACTTTTTTATCCAGGGCCTTATTTGATGTTCTTCACCCAGGAATCTGTCGGACTATGCGGGGCAAATTCTTTTTCAATAATATAAATGCACAGGTTCTAACCTTTCTTCCAGGTGATGCGAAAATAGTTTATTTCAAAATGGTACTGGCATCCACTGACTCTGCACGTTATAAATATCTGTACTTTGTAAAAGGAGGCCAACCATGCTTGAAGAACTGCAGGAGCGCGTGACCGAACTGGAAATCCGTTTCAGCCATCAAACACAACTACTGGATGAACTCAACGAGGTGCTCACCGATTGTAATCGCCGGATTGACCGTTTAAGTCAAGAGAATCAGCACTTACGGGCAACGATCAGTACTCTCTCACCGGTGTTGGAAGAGTCTCCAGATGAGTAGCCTGTCCCTCAGTCCATCGTTGCGCCGGATTTTGTTTGAGGCAATCGTCCTCTGTGTTTTAGCCGCTACAGTTGGGCTGAGTCTGAACTTTAAACTGATCTTCAATGCTTTTTCGGGGAAAGCGGTCTCCACACCGGTCATTGCCACTAGTGTTATTGCTGAAACAGTTACCGAAAACAGTGTAACTGTCGACGTTTTCCCCGTCCCGGTGGAGTTGGATGAACTGGATGAGCTTCTCGCGGCAGGTGCTCTGCTCATTGATTCCCGCAATAGTGTTGACTATCAGACCCGCCATCTGGATGGAGCAATATCTCTGCCCCTTGGGGAGTTGGATCGAGGTCTTGAAAATTTCAAAAAGGAAGTTTCGATTGATCAAACTCTGGTGATCTATTGCAGTGGCTACGGTTGCCCCGATTCTTTTGATCTTGGGGTTCGTCTGATCAATGCAGGTTATACAGACGTTTTGGTCTATGAGGGTGGTTTCCCCGAATGGCGTGATGCTGGACGTCCGCTGGCTGGAGGTGAAAAATGACCCTGCTGGGCAAAACGGTTTACCATGTCAGCCGCCTTGGCCTGGCTGCTGTGTTTATTTATGCCGGGGTGGTTAAGGCGAATGATACAGTTGCCTTTGCCGGACAGATTGCCAACTATCAGATCCTTCCTTATGCTTGGAACTATCTGGTTGCATCAATCCTCCCCTATATTGAGCTGCTTTGCGGGATATTGCTGTTACTCAACATGCGGGTACGGCCAGCAATACTGGTTCTGTTTCTCCTCAATATTATTTTTATGTTTGCATTATCCTCCGCCATCATCCGGGGGTTTGATATTGACTGCGGTTGTTTTAAGCCTGATTCAGCTAATCCGACCAGCCCCTTGGCAGCATTGTGGCGGGATGCCGGATTGTTGCTACTGATGATTGTGACCTGGTTTCTACGTGACGCGAGACACCCAGCGGAGGCTGACTGATGGGGACGGAACTTTGGCAGCAAGCTCTGCAGGATGCCGTAACCTCGGCAGATCAGTTGGCGGAATACTTTGATTTTGATCCACGTCCGCTGATGGCAGTTGCTGCAAAATATCCCATGCGCATCACCCCGTATTATCTGGGGTTGATTGAGAAGATTGGTGATCCGATCTGGAAACAAGCTGTTCCCGATCTCCACGAGCTTGCCGATGATGGGTTGACTGATCCCTTGGCTGAAGAAGAATTCTCACCGGTTCCTGCCATAGTTCATCGTTATCCTGATCGTGTCATCTTCTATGTCTCCGGGACTTGCGCCAGCTATTGCCGTTTTTGCACCCGCAAACGGAAGGTTGGTTGTGCTGATATGGCATTGAGTTTTAGGGATTTGCGTCAGGGAATTGATTATATCGCCGCAAATTCGCAGATTCGGGATGTTATTTTTTCCGGTGGCGATCCTCTGGTGTTGCCTGATTCTGTCCTGCAGGATTTACTTGCCAGAGTTCATGCAATCCCCCATGTTGAAATTATCCGCATTGGCACGCGAGTTCCGGTCACTCTTCCCGAACGGATCACTGATCGTTTATGTACTCTGCTGAAGAAATTTCAGCCCCTCTATGTGAATACCCATTTTAATCATCCCCGTGAATTGACACTGCAGGCAACAGAGGCTTGCGCACGCCTGATAGATGCTGGGATTGTGCTGGGCAATCAGACGGTGTTGCTGCGGGGGGTCAATGATAGTCCCGAAATTATCAGTGAACTGTTTCGCGGTTTGCTGAAAATGCGGGTGCGCCCCTATTATTTGCACCATATGGATCTGACTCGCGGAACCGGGCATTTTAGAACTTCAGTTAAAACGGGTTTGAAAATTATCCATTCACTCCGTGGCCCGGTGTCGGGCCTGGCATCACCCCACTATGTTATTGATCTCCCTGGCGGGAAAGGGAAGGTTCCACTGGTGCCACAATATGTCAAAAGGCGGGGTGACACTTTGTTGATTCAGACTGCTGACGGTGATGTGGTGGAATATCCCGATATGCCATCATGATGTACATAGATTCAGGAGACAGTCTTTTATGAAAAACTTCCTGACACCGGAAGAACTGGCCACTTCACTTGTTGCCTGGGGAGAGGCCAAGGTTAAGCAAACATCGCTGCAACTTCTGGTTCTCGGTTTTCTGGCCGGAGCTTATATTGGCTTTGCTTCGCATCTGGCGACCGTTGTTGGTACCGGAGACTTTTCCTGGATTGGTATGAAGAAGTTTATGATTGGTTCTGTTTTCAGTGTTGGGCTGATGTTGGTTATTATCCCGGGATCTGAACTCTGGACCGGAAATACGATGATGACGACCGCTTTTCTGGAGAAAAAGATCTCTTTTTCGCAGGTGATGCATAACTGGTTCTGGGTCTATTTGGGCAATCTGCTGGGTTCCATTTTTCTTGCCTGGATGATTGTCAGTCAGACCGGAATCATGGATGGGGTGTTTGGCGGGACCGCTTTGCAGATTGCATCGGCAAAGATCAGTCATGAGGTTGTCGGACATTCCCATAATTGGGCCTACTTTTTCCGTGCGGTGGGGTGTAACTGGCTGGTGTGTCTGGCGGTTCTGCAAGCAATGGCAGCAAAAGATATTGGTGGAAAAATTCTCGGTGTTTTCTTTCCGATTATGGCTTTTGTTGCAGCAGGGTTTGAACACGTGGTTGCCAATATGTACTTCATCCCGGCGGGAATCTTTGCCAAAAGTTTACCGGGCGCACGCTTAGCGTCCGGGCTTGACCCCGCAGTTATTGATCAACTCGGCTGGGCTTCCATGTGGCAGAGTAATCTGATTTCAGTCACTCTGGGTAATTTTGTTGGCGGTGGGCTCTTTGTTGGGGTGGTCTATTGGTGGCTTTATGTTCGAAAGAGGTAGGTTGGGCAATGATCATCCCGCTAGTTTTAGGGTGGTTATCCTTCCGTCATTTCCACCCCCTCCGGGTAGAGTTGCGGAAAATAGTAGCCAACGGCTTTGGTTGGGAATGACAAGCGGACCGGGGCTCTTTCTGAATCCGAAGTCAGGAGTTTCTTTTCAACCAGATCTTTGAGGATACGCCGTGCAGTTCGGTCGGGTTTGCCAGTAATACGCGCTACTTCACCTCTTGGAACTTCTCCGCGAAGAAAAGCTTCCCGTAGTAAAAAGTTTGCTTCCAGTGGCAATTTACCAAAACTTGCCTGACGCCCAACATATCCTTCTAATCGACGCAGAAACCCATCCAATTCCAGACGTTCTGACATGAATGAAATTTGGTCTAATGCCGTCTTTAGAAAGAATGTACAGAAGTCGAACAAGCCTTTGCTGGACAGATTACCTCTGCCATCCAAGTCACCATGTCGGTGTTCGTCAGCGCCAGCCAGGGCTCTCATGTACTCATTCTTGTTTCGTGCAAGCCCCCTTGAAGTGGTCCATAACCCATGTCCGTCTATGCGTGCCTTGGCCAGATAGGCGTGGGTAAAGAGGCGTGTCACTCTGCCATTACCATCCAGAAAAGGGTGAATCCAGGCCAGACGGTGATGTGCTGCTGCCGCAGCTATGACTTTTTGTATCTCTCCCAGCTTGGTATCTCCATAGTATTCCTCAAAGCGCTGTAAAAAAAGTTCAAGAGTTCCTGAGGCAGGAGGGAGATGTCGACCAACTTCAACTTCATCTTCGCGTAATTTTCCTGGAGTCACCGTTTTGATCTCTCCACTTGGGAGCTCGATCTCTCTGAATTCAGGGGGGAGTCGATCGTAAAATTCCTGGTGAATCCAGCATAAAAATGTTTTGGAGCATATCGTTTCATCCGGTTTGTCGGCGAGCTTTTGTTCGATGAGTCGCTGAACGTCTATATGGGCAACGCTCTCCATTTGTAGAGCGCGCTTTGCGGGCTCATGTGAATAGTCGCGGATCATGGCCCGTTCGATATCAGCTGGGTGCGTATTGTGTCCTTCAATCAGGTTGGAGTAGTAGCTGTTCATGGTGCGTACCAGTTCTACAACTCCCTTGCGGGTCAGCGGATGCAGCTTTTCCCCTAGTGCTGCTGACTGACGTATGACCTCAACCG
>JAGGWI010000087.1 GCA_021157505.1 Desulfuromusa sp.
GGTTAAGGCTGCGGCCCATCAGTTCAGTCATTATTTGACCGACATTGCTGGCTCAGTAGAGATTCTTGGCCCCAGCCCTTGTCCATTGTCACGGCTGCGTGGTAAAAGTCGCTATCAGATATTGTTAAAATCAGCAGCCAGACCAGTACTTCGGCAGTTATTGAATTGTCTGGATGATGGAATCAAGCAACTCCCCCGGCAGGTTAATTTGATTATTGATGTTGACCCGATTGACATGTTGTAAATTTTTGGAATTGGAAAATGATGACTCGAAAAATTCTTTTTTTTGCCCTGATTGTCCTGATGGCTGGTTGTGTTGGTAAACCGGTTAAGCCTCCTATTGAGACACCTCCTCCGATCAGTAAAGTTGGGCCATATAAGGCGGTGAGCTGGGAACAGGTTGATGGGTGGCTTCTGGATCGTCCTGCGGCAGCGTTGGAGACATTTAAAAACAGCTGTAAAGCGATTGGTCGACGACAACAGTGGCAGCTGGTTTGTGCTGAGGCAGCAAAACTTGATGGTGTTTCTGATCAAGTGGCCCGTAAATTCTTTGAAGATTTTTTTCAACCGAATGAAATTCGTAATGAGGATGGCAGTGTCGATGGCCTGATCACCGGTTACTATGGTCCAGAGTTGGAAGGGAGCCGAATAAAAACCGAACAATATAAATATCCGCTCTACCGTCAGCCCGATGATTTATTAATTATTGATCTGGATGATATTTATCCTGAGCTGGATAAGTATCGGTTGCGTGGTCGTATTGTTGGTAATCGGGTGGTGCCGTACTTTGAACGTGGTGAGATTGATACAGGAGAGAGTCCACTTGAAGGTAAGGAATTATTCTGGTTGAAAGATCCGGTTGAACTGTTTTTTTTACACATTCAGGGTTCGGGTCGGATTCGATTGCCCAATGGGGAGCTGATTATGGTTGGGTATGCTAATCAGAATGGCCATCCATATCGATCCATTGGCAAGCTTCTGTTGGATCGTCAGGTGATGACCCAGGATCAAATGTCAATGCAGAATATCATGAAGTGGGTCAAGCAGAACCCTGAAGGGGGTCAGTTATTGCTTGATGAAAACCCCAGTTATGTTTTTTTCAGATCGTTACCTGCTGATATTCAATCACCCCCGGGAGCGTTGGGGATTCCTCTCACTGCTTTACGCAGTCTTGCTGTTGATCCACATACAATTCCACTGGGTGCCCCGGTTTTTCTTTCTACCATTTTTCCCGGAACCGATTTTCCTCTGCAACAATTGATGGTTGCTCAGGATACCGGTGGCGCTATTAAAGGGCGGGTCCGCGCCGATTTTTTCTGGGGGATGGGGAATGATGCTGGCAAGATTGCCGGGAAGATGAAACAGGATGGGCGTCTCTGGGTGTTGCTGCCGAAAAATGACTCGGTCAATCACTTGACCCGCACTGAAAAGTTGCAAGGGAAGGGTGGGGATATTAATTGATGGAACTTCCCAAACATGTTCTGGTTGTCAGTTGTTTAGTCCGCAATGGGGATAATGAAGTTCTTCTGGTTAAGCATCACCTCCGTGGTTGGGAATTACCTCAGGGGAGAGTTGAGGAGGGTGAAGCGCTTATTTTTGCCCTCAGTCGCGAAGTTCTGGAAGAGGCTGGAGTGACAATCAGCCATGCTAAACCAACGGTCATCTGGTCTAAAATTTCAGCCCCGACAACCTTAATTTTATGTTTTACCGCCCGTTATGCATCCGGTGAATTAACCCCCAGTGATGAAACACCTGAGGTTAAATGGTGCTCTGAAGGGGAGGTTTTCCAATGGGTCTCTCACCCCGTCAATCGAGATCGAATCCACTCTTTATTAGAAACCCATGACACCCTGCAATTTCGCAGTTACACGACCGCTCCTTACCGGGTTGTATCCTGATTCAAGACCATGAAGGAAAAGAAAATTCTTTTTTTTAAGATGTGATATGGCAGAAATGGTTCATGTTGATGTGATGTTGAATATTGCAATAAAGAATAACGGGGCAGCGATTGTCGCTGCCCCGAATGGGAAATTATGATTTCTTTTTTTGCAATCGACTGATTGCCATGCGGATACTGGTTCCCAATCGTTCAATTGACTGGCTGAGTTGCCCAATTTCATCACTTCGGTTCAGACCGCTGATTTTAAGATCCAGTTGCCCTTGACTGTATTTATCAGCGACTTCGGTTAATTCACGAATTGGTGCTGTTAATGATCGCGAAACAAATACTGCTATTGCGAAAACAATAATGAGAGTTGCTATCAGCAGGTAGAGGGTTTTTTGGTTTTCGGCTTTAATAACCTGGAAAGCTTCAGCATAGTTCTGCTGACTGACCATGACCCAACCCTGAGCTGTTTTTTGTGCGACAGCAATAATTTTGTCACCTTTGAAATTTTCAAAAATAGAGGAAGATTGCCCCCGTTGCAACGCCTGAAGAGCTTGATTCTTACTCAAATCTACACGTGAACGTGTCATTTCAGCATCAGGATGAGCTATAACCTCGTTCTTTTCATCAACCAGGAAGGTGAACCCGGTTTCACCAATTCGATTACTGACAATTTTGCCTGATAGTTTGTTCAGGGTCATTGCTTGAGCTAAAACACCTTTAAATTTCCCTGTTTTATCAAAAATACCAGTTGAAAGAACCATTGCTGGCTTTCCAGAAGTTTTTCCAATCAGAATTTGTTTTCCAAACTGTTTTCCTTCAGCAACCTGTTTAAAATAATCACGATCGCCATAATACTTTGTCTTTTTGCCATCGCTGCGACCAATATTATTGCCCTTCCGGTCGATGGTGAATGCCAGATATGCCCAATCATAATACTTTACAATTGTTTCCAGAGCTGGGTTTTGAAGCTTGGACTGCATCGATTTCATCACATTTAATGAGGCGTTTTGCTGCAACATCCGCTGGTTCATATCAACCCAGTCATCAACATGTGTGATCAGATTAGTGTTGATTGCAAATAATTCCTGGTTTACTTTTTCCGTTGTCAAGTTGGTGATGCTCTGGTAGCTGACAAACCAGATACTTAGTAAGGGAACTAAAGAAACCACTAGGAGTATTAACAGTAGTTTTTGAGATATTCCAAATTTAACTTTTGTAGCCATGTTCGCCTCCAACAGAATGGTCAGATATTGTACATTTTATATAGTGAGTTTTTATTTGATAGCAAAATTTATTTAAAATAAACAAATTTCTTAGAGAATTCTAAATTAATGTTTCCAATTCATGATTTTACTGTAGATATCTTTGTTCTGCTGTCCTGATTGATTGTTGACAGTATTGATTCTGCTGGGAATTCTTTGTTCCTGAATCTGGATTCAGAAGGTTAGAGAGAATCAGAGGGTGCAGGTGGTGAGGCTGAAAAATTATAGGTCAGCTTAAAAAGGCAGTGGAGTGGTTGTCAAAAGATATCGTTGATTCAGCTGATGGTTGGGTTGCTGTGGTGCGATAATAGGTGAA
>JAGGWI010000041.1 GCA_021157505.1 Desulfuromusa sp.
TGAGTTCAGCGGGCAACACTGCAATGGCATTGGCGTGGATCATGGTGCTGAGGATACCGGTGTTCTGATCACCGGCACTCTCTGCTACCAGTCCGGCAGCGGTTTTTTCGACCTTAACCCGGAGAAAACGGGTTTTATTGGTCTCATTTCGGAGAGAACCTTTCACCCGTGCCGCAACTAGCGGGCGAAAAACCTCCTGATGTCCCATCATTGTCAATAATGCCGGACGAATCAGCTCTTCAAAGGCGATCATGCTGGAAACCGGATTGCCCGGAACCGAAAAAACCGGCTTGTCACCATTAAGAGAAAAAGCTGTTGGCCCCCCCGGTTTGATCGCAACCTTCCAAAAGAGTTGATGAACTCCCGACTGTTCCAGAATTTCACGCACCAGATCACGATCGCCAGCCGAAACTCCCGCCGAGGTTATGAAGACATCAGCATTAAGTCCGGCAGATATTTTTTCATGGAGACTTTCCAAGTTGTCACGGGCAATCCCCAGAATTTGTGGGATGGCACCAATCTCGCTGACAGCAGCAGCAAGTGAATAAGCATTGCTATCAACAATTTTACCTGCACCAAGAGGTTCTCCCGGAGCAACCAGTTCGTCTCCGGTTGAAAGAATTGCGACAGTCGGTCGCCGGACAACCTGAGCGGTCGTCAAAGAAAACGTCGCCAATAAATTAATATCGGCCGGACGCAGCACACTTCCCGCGGTGAGGAGTATTTCTCCCTTAGCGATGTCGCTGCCACGGAAACGGATAAAATCACCACGCTGAACGGCTTGATGAAGTGTGACTGTCACACGGCCGCCATCGGTATTTTCCATTGGCACAATCGCATCACAATCTGTCGGAACGGGAGCCCCCGTCATGATTCGTACCGCTGTCCCAGGTTCCACCGTCACCCCAACTGCGGTCGCTCCGGCGGGGATATAACCTGTCACCTTGAGCTGTGCCAGCGGTGGACAATCGGCGGCACGGACCGCAAAACCATCCATCTCCGAATTATCCCAACGGGGCAGATCAACCGGAGCGCAGATCTCTTCGCCTAATACTCGTCCGACCAGTCGGGCAAGGTCGACGGGCTCTGATCCCAGAGGGGAGACGTGATCCAGAATTGTGTTGCGGGCTTCGATAAAGCTCTTAATCATGGGTTCCGGTTTCTGTTGAAAACTCTTTTTTACTGATGGCTTCAGCTTTGATTCGATCCAGCAGCAGTGCTAATGCCGGTTTGACATTCTCCCGGATATCTCCCGCAACAACCAAAAACAGGAGATCATCACCCGGCTTCATTAATCCCGAATGGGCCTCAATAACAATCTTGAAGATCCCCTCCATCTGCTCGACTTCGCTACAGATTTGATCAATTCTGGTCTGATCTGCAACCACTTCAATCTGACTCACCGGGGAATGATCACTTCGCGACCACCCCCGCACCGTACCATTGTGAATCAAAACCATACCGACATTTTCGGCAAACGCCGGATCCTGCTTCATTGCTGCGATAGTTTTGGAGATATCCATTTCTGTTTCCCGTTATGTGAAAATGATCAGCTATGATGCCTTCAGAATTTCCAGCGTTTTTAAAATACTTCTCTTGTCCACTAATTGGTCTGAGACATATTTATGGACAATACTTGACAGCAGCGTTTGATAGGGTAATCCCTCAGATTCAGCTCTTCGTTTAAGCAGCTCAAGATCATTGCTTTTCAACCGCAAACTAATACTTTTTTTTTCGTTTGCCTTGTCAATAATGCCTTCAATTAACATTTTTTTTGAACTGCCGATGAGCTTAAATTGAGAGATATTTTCTTCGATCTCTTTCTCGTATTGATCTAATTTCTGTTTCATAGATTCACTCCATGTATTTTTTATTAAGTTTCCGACTGGGAAAAGCTGTTTTAAGGATAATATTTGACTGATCATCAATTGTAAATGGAACTGAATGAACATAATCATTTAACTTTATAACGAATATTTGCTGATCAGATCTTGAGGGATTTTCCAGAATATCGAGATACTCTTTTCGCAAAATTATCTCTGCTATTTGCTCGAAAGAAATGCCCCTTTCGATTTGTAATTTTAGACTTTTATCCTCATCCCAAATAATCATACCATTAACCTCTAATAGACATGTTTATGATATACAGCGTATATTCATTTGCGCTGATCGTCAAGAATAAAAAAGAGAGTGAGGCTCATTGCAAAAGGCAATAGCCAATCAACTTTGATCAGCCACCAATTTGTGCCATAGAAAACGGAGAATATTCAGACGTTTGGGAATTTAATGTGTGGCAGGCGGGTTTATCACTGACCAGGCGTTTTAGTTCACTGGCGATATTGGCAATATTCCCCGGAACCAGCAGCGGTTTCAAATCAAATTCATGATCGGAGAAAAGGCAGGTTCTGACATTCCCCGAAGCGGTGATGCGAATTCGGTTACAATCCTGACAAAAATGGCCGGATAGGGGGGCAATTACCCCGATATGTCCTTGCGCCCCGGTAATTGCAAATTCCTCTGCCGGGCCGGACAAAGATCCCCGATCAACCGGCTGGAGAGAATAATGATCGTTCAATCGCTGCAGGATTTCCTTGCTGGGAACAACCAGAGAGCGCCAGTCTTTCTCTTTTAATACCGGCATATATTCGATAAAGCGGACAGTACAATCATGTTCCTGCGTCAACTTGGCAAAGTCGAGAATTTCATTGTCGTTGTGACCACGCATCACCACCATGTTGATTTTGTAAGGAAGTCCGACCTTTTCGGCGGCGGCAATTCCAGCCAGAACCTGAGGGAGCAAATCCCGCCGGGTCAACTGGGTAAACATGGCCGGTTGCAGTGAATCAAGGCTGATATTGAGCCGCTGTACCCCTACATCTTTCAGTGCCTGAGCCATCTCCGGTAAAAGTACCCCATTGGTAGTCAGCACCAGCTGCTTCAACCCTGAAATGTTTGCCAGTTGTTCCAGAAATGCAACGATTCCGTTTCTGACTAAAGGCTCACCACCTGTTACGCGGATTTTTTCAATTCCAAGGGAAACGGCTGCTTCAGCAATGAGTAGGAATTGTTCGTAACTCAATATTTCAGCATGCCCCAGTTTGTCGATCCCGTCAGCCGGCATGCAGTAAACGCAACGCATATTGCAGCGATCTGTTACCGAAAGGCGTAAATAGTTAATTTTTCGACCAAAATTATCAGATAAAAGCATTGTTGACACGGACTCCAGGCGGTGGTTGCAAAATTATGTGGAGTTTAGCATATATTTTGTTGTTGAAAAATCAAAAGCTGTTATAATTTTCGTTACTGTTAAAAACTTGAAGGGTTGATTCTGACCTGCCAAATAATTCTAAAACAGAACCTCCCTTCACTCTGATCTCTCTGCCAAAACACAATTCATTCAAGGAGGTAGACTATGCAAAAACTGATTCGCATCGAACCATCGAAGTGTATCGGTTGCAAGACCTGTGAAATGGCTTGTTCCTTCAAGCACACAGGTGAATTTGCTCCCAGCCGTTCACGTATCTTCAATGAGGTTTTTCTCGATGAAGCCAAGTTTATCACTGTCACCTGTATGCAATGTGATGATCCCTGGTGCGTCAAAGCCTGTCCCAAGTCTGCCATCAGCAAAGAGATGCCCTCCGGTGTCGTCATTGTTGACAACGACCGTTGCGTCGGTTGTCGCACCTGCGTCAGTGCTTGTCCTTTCGGGATGATCAAATATGTCCCATCCCTCGGTATCGTTGATAAATGCGATCTCTGTGGTGGCGATACTCCTGAATGTGTCGCTTTCTGTCCGACCCAGTGCCTGACTCTGGAAGAAGAGGACACCCCGCTGCGGCAAAAAATGCTGCGCTTTGTTGACGCAATGAAAGAGGGACAGATGGAGGTGCGAAAATGAGTAGATTTAGTCTGAAAGGGTGGAGCGGAAAATTGTTACGTGTCGATCTGACCGCCGGAACCTGCACCGATGAAGTTCTCAATGAGCAATGGGCAAGAGAGTTCCTCGGTGGGCGCGGTTTAGGGACAAAATATTTTACTGAAGAAGTTGCTGCCGATGTTGATCCATTTTCAGCCGACAATAAACTGATTCTGGCAACCGGGCCGTTGACCGGTACCTACGGTGCCGCTAATGGCCGTTACATGGTTATTACCAAATCACCACTCACCGGAACCATTGCCAGTTCCAATTCCGGGGGCTATTTCCCCTGTGAGCTCCGTTATGCCGGTTACGATATGATTATTTTTGAAGGCAAGGCGGAGTATCCTTCCTATCTTCAAATTCATAATGACAAAGCTCAGCTGGTGGGTGCAGTCCATCTCTGGGGCAAGTCAACCAATGAAACCGAGGATGCTATTCTTGCCGAATTCCACGGTGATGCCAAAGTTGCCTGTATTGGGCCGGCGGGTGAAAATCTGGTCAGCTTTGCTGCGATTATGAATGATAAACATCGCGCCGCTGGTCGAACCGGGATTGGTGCTGTCATGGGGAGTAAAAACCTCAAGGCGATAGCGGTACGTGGTACCGGTGGGGTTAAGATTGCCGATCCCGTCGCATACCGTGAAGCAGCTCTTGACTCTTATGGTTTGCTCAAAGCGAATCCCGTCTCTGGTCAGGGTCTTCCCGCCCTTGGTACCCCGGTTCTGGTCAATGTGATTAACCAGCTTGGTGCATTCCCAACTAACAACTTTCAGAAAGATACCTTTGACGGAGCCGAAGCTATTTCGGGAGAAACTCTGGCTTCAACCTACCTGAAGCGGAACAAAGGGTGTATGGGTTGTGTTATCGGTTGTGGCAGGGTGACCGGGTTAGCGGGTTCCCGTTTTGGTGGTGATGGTGAAGGGCCCGAATATGAGACCCTCTTCTCACTGGGATCTGCCTGTGGTGTCAGTGATCTGGCTGCTATTACCAAAGCTAATTATATCTGTAACGAATATGGGATGGATACGATCACCGTCGGAACAACAGTCGCTTGCGCCATGGAAATGGCCGAAAAGGGAATCATCAGTGAAGAAGAGATTGGCATGCCGCTGAGTTTTGGTGATGCTGATGCAATGGTCAAGTTGGTTGAGATGACGGGTAAGCGCGAAGGCTTTGGTGAAAAACTGGCTATGGGTTCCTACCGCCTGGCTGAAAGTTTCGGTGCTCCGGAACTGTCGATGTCGGTGAAAAAACTCGAATTCCCTGCTTACGATGGTCGTGGCATCCAGGGGATCGGTCTGAATTATGCCACCAGTAATCGTGGAGCCTGTCACGTTCGCGGCTATATGATTTCACCGGAAGTTCTCGGCCTGCCGGAGAAGCTTGATCCTCAGGCGACTGAAGATAAAGCGGTCTGGACCAAGATCTTCCAGGATTTCACGGCAACGGTTGATTCTTCTGGCGTCTGTCTGTTCACCACTTTTGCTATCGGTGCACCCCAGTTTGCCAATTTCCTTACCGCAGCCACCGGAGCTGAATTCACCGAGGCAACGATCATGGAAATCGGGGAGCGGATCTATAATCTGGAGCGGGTCTTTAACCTGAAGGCAGGGGTTGATGCCTCTCAGGATACGCTGCCAAAACGGATCCTGGAAGAACCAATTTCTGATGGACCACTCAAGGGTGAAGTGAACAAGTTGGGTGAAATGCTGCCTGAATACTATCAGGAGCGAGGTTGGAGCGCAGAAGGTATCCCGACCGACGAGAGACTCCAGACTCTTGGTCTGGCTTAGTTATTAAAAGCTGAAGTATTCTGGGGACATGTACTTGTTACGTGTCCCCAGAATACGACTGTAACACTCTAAACTTTGAGGAAACTCGGGACTGTCCCCAGTTCCACCGGGGGCTGTCCCAGAAGTTTACGGGCGATGAAAAAGCGGTGGTTCACACCGCAAAAGGCTGGGACAGCCCCCATGCGGGGACAGTCCCGATTTTGCTGACACCATCCATTGAACTAATCAGGGGAAACTCTATGGCTGAACAATATGATTTTGTCATTATCGGCAACAGTGCCGCTGGTTTACAGGCGCTCCGAACTTTACGCCGTCATGATCAACAGGTATCGATTGCACTCATTGATCGGGAGGATTGTCCCGCCTATTCACGGGTTCTGACCCCTTATTATATCGGTGGTCATATTCTTCGTGAGGGTCTTGATATTGTTGATCACTCCTTTTATGAGGAGTTGGGGATTACCGCTATTTTTGGTCAATCGGTGATCTCAATTGATCCGGAGAA
>JAGGWI010000020.1 GCA_021157505.1 Desulfuromusa sp.
CCCCCGTGTTAATCGCCCGCGCGAGTGTCCACTTGGCGGGACCACTGCTGACGACATCTTTATATTTATCCCAGACCTCCGGTGTGCACACCTGTGCGCAAAGTGAAGTAAGTTCAGCTGCACGCGCCGCCGCCATCTTCTCAGCCGGATATTCGTTTTCAGCGAGCGATTCTTCAAGTTTCAAATCGTAGTCAGGATCATAACCAGGCTTTTTTCCAAATAACATTTTGAGCCTCCTTTGAAAGCACAACAACAGCCAATCAATATTCTCCCAAAAATCACTTTAACCTGTTCATCAAAGCGTCAATAATGACCTCATCGGGAGCAGGGATAACTACGGTTTCCAGAAGGTATCGATCAAGAGCCCCCCGTGCAGCAGCAACCGCTTCGGTCACTTCAGCAAGATCTTAAAATAGGATTTCCCGAATGGCAGTCGGTTATGTCAGTTGCAATGCAATCATATCAGGAGACAGAATTTTTTCATCGTTTTCAGCGACAATTACCCGACCTTTTTCAATGAAGAACAGCGGAAAGAGCATATTCTCCGGCATTTCATAACTATCACCAGCTTTTTTCAGGTCATAACGTTGTACGCTGAGTCGCCCTGAGGTTAATTTATCGTTCAGGGTATTGACAGAAAGTTTCATATCAAAAGCCAGCTTGCCTTCAAAGTTGAGTAAAACATCATCCGTAATATTGGACATGAAAGTATTAACGACCTGGTAGGCATTTTCCATACCTAACAGCTTTCGTCCCAAGCGGCAGACAAGGGTATTAGTCTGGTCATTATCGGTCAGCGCCAGCATCGTTCCCATTCGTTCCAGTCCTAGTTCCTCCAGGGTCTCTTCATCCATAATGTTGCATTCATGGACATCCAGCTCCTGGCTACGAGCTTCCTCGATATACTCGGCATTGTTATCGACCAACTTGACCGGGATGCCGACATCGTTAAAGTGCTTGGCAATAGCAATTGAGAAAGGATGGACACCGACCAGCAGAAACCCATCGCGGGGCAAGGCATTGACACCAAGTAAGTTCGCAACCGGGCTGATCGTCAGCCCCTGCAGAACAACAGTGGAGATTATGATGAGGAATATGATGGTTTCCAGAGCTTCTGCCTGAGGAAAATGGTGCTCAACCAGTACAAAAGTAAAGAGTGAAGCCGTTGCCGCAGCAATAATCCCCCGGGGGGCGATCCAGGTCAGGAACAGCTTTTCCCGCAGGTTGAGAGACGTACCAGCCGTTGTCAGAAAGACCATTAACGGTCTGGCAACAAACAGAACAGCCAGAACAACCAGGATAATTTTCCATCCGTAGCGGGTGATGTTACCAAGATCAATTCGTGAAGAGAGCAGAACAAACAATATCGAAATGATAAGTGTCGACAACCCTTCTTTAAATTCTCGAATTCTTTCTATGGCAGGGTGTTTAAACTGACCAAGCATCAAGCCAGCAATCGTGGCAGTGAGTAAGCCGGACTCGGAAGCGAAATGATTGGAAACCCAATAAGTAAAGATAACGATACTCAGGATACTCAGACTCAAGTGCTCGTGGATGATCAGTTTTCTAGGGACCAGATAAACCAGGAATTTCCCTGTCAGATAACCAACGACAACGCCCACAACAACTCGAGAAAGGAAGTGACCGAGTGTTTGCAGATGGGTGTTGGATTCCGAGATGATAAAGTGCAGCACCACGACCATTATTATGGCACCAACGGCATCAACAATGATCGATTCCCAAGTCAGGATCTCTTTTAAGTTTTTAGCGATCCTGACTCGCGCCAATAAAGGCGCAATCACAGTCGGTCCGGAAACGACCAGAATTGACCCGGTCAGGAAAGATATTCCCCAATTGATGCCCAGGATATAATGCACGCAGACAGCTATCACGACCATGGTGATGATCGGGCCAAAAATGATGATATTAAAGATGGCCCTGGGCGCGAGCTTCAGATCGGCGAGATTGAGCGTCATCCCACCTTCAAAGAGAATAATGGCAACGGCTACCGAGATCAGGGCCGCCGTTACCTCCGGGATCTGATCCGTATGCAAAAGACCTAACACCTGCGGACCGGCAAGAATGCCAAACCCCATCAACAGAATTATCCCTGGGATTTTAAGGCGTAAAGCGATGAACTGCGCCAGCATACCGAGAAAAATTGCGATGCTCAGAGTCTGGAGAATAATTTCGTTTTCCATTAACCCACCAACCCGTTACCCGAAGGTGGCAATACAGTTATCTACAGAGTCGTGACAATCGATAATGCCCATGAAACCACTCAATTCGAGGACCTCCCTGATCTGGTCATTAAGGTTGCACAGGCCAAACTTCCCGCCACCTTTTTTCATCTGCTTTGCAGTTTTCAGAAGCACGCGCAACCCGGCACTTGAGATGTAATCGACCTGAGAAAAATCGATCACCATCTTGCCATCGCCATCACCAATGTTCTCCCAGATGACCTTTTCAACTTCGGGGGCTGTGTTGGTGTCAACACGATGGCGTGGGGCAAGAATTGTTACGTCTCCACGGTTTTCTACCAGCATAGAATTCTCCTTATTCTTTGTTGAATATTAGTGATCAAAGACAAGCTTCAGTGTAGCACGACCATTATCTGATTTACTTTCAACCTTGTCTGCCAGCTGGCTAATCAGCATGCCAGAAACATTAGACACCATCTCATCAAGAGCATCATCGTCGTCATCATCCAGCAGATCTTCCAATGAAAGTGGTTTGGCGATAGACAGATTGATCGGTTCACCTGCGTAATCCAGTTCCAGAACAATTTTGTATTCATCATAAGAAACCTTCAGGTCTACCGGCCAGTTGGTAATACCGGAGCCACTAAGCTTTTCCAGAGCTTCACCGACCGCTATCCCGGCTCGCATCATGACCTGACGTCTGGCTCCCCAGTCTTCACCCTTCTCTTCGAGAAAATCTGTCAACTTGGTCAAAGAATCAATACCGGTCAACTGTAGGGTTCCGGATTGGGCAATGCCGATCCGAAAAATCATATTAAGAGTCATGGCAGTGACGGTACCGAGAGTCAGTGCCGACCCAAGAATCGGCTTCAGGTTTTCCGGAGCACCGGAAATTATTTCGGGCATCAGCAGAACCACAGATCCAACCGTTATCCCCAGGCCAATCATAAACATTCTGCGGCTGTTCAACATGCGGGACAGAACCAGCTCCATGCCGGCAACCAGCATATACCCGGCAGTGTAAACAAGAATTGCCCCGACAATAGGCTGTGGTATCAGGGTAATAAAAGTTGCTACTTGAGGGAAAAATGCCAAAACTACCAGCATCAACCCGGCAATCTGACCGACTCGCCTTGAAGCCACACCAGAGGCATGTACCAGACCAAGATTTGCTGATGAAGTACCAATTGAGTTAGTCCCGAACAATCCGGCCAGCAGAACTCCAATCCCATGGCAGGTGACCAAACGGGCGATCATCGGCATGTCAGCCCGGTGCCATTTAGCATTATTGATCTTATCAATGGCCACTCCGGTGCCGATGCTGTCAACTGCAGAGATCACTTCGATAAGAAGTATCGGTATGGTCGCAGCCAACACCAGAGTAGGGGTCGGGAGGGGATAACCACTGAAGGGAAGTGAAAAGAGCGGCTGCTCGGTAACTGCCTGGAGTTCTGTTTGCCCAAATCGTCCCAGAATAGTAGCGACAATTAGACCGGAAGAGGTGCCGATCACAACAGCAAACAGCTTTAAACGACCAGAGGTCCAGACTGATAGGCCAATAATAACCACAAGCACGGTCGTGGCGATTAATATTGAAGGTGTATCAAGCCCCGACTCGCTAAAACCGGTAAACCGCCTGACTCCTCCTTCGACAAGGCTGAGACCGAGGAGGACAAGCAGAACACCGGCAACTTCTGCCGGGAAGACAGAGCGTAGTTTCGGCAGAAGCCGGGAAAAGCTCATCACAACAATTCCGGAGAGGATTGTCGCGCCAGCTGCAGCACCGATGCCGAAAGTCACACTGACGGCAATAAAGCCTGCCATGGTCACCGGAGTGGGAAGATGGACGACCAGATGGCCAGAACCAAACCTGGACATTGTCCCTTGCAGGAAGGTAGCAATTCCTGCTGCAACGATCGCCATAGAGACAAATCCTCGCAGTTCCTCCTGTGACAAACCAATTTCACGACCGACAATGACCGTATAAACAACCAGCATCAGCAGAACGATGGCATGCTGCCCAGCTACGGCAAAGGCCGTTGGTAGCCCGGGGGTTTCCTCGGCGATATACAGCATACCCTTGGGCTTTGTTCGCTCTGTTTCTTCGAAAGCCGGGAACACTGTATTTAACAATTTTGACCAACCGGACAAAGGGCTCTCCTTACTCCTCAAATCGTTTTATCAGGGTTAGTACATTCTGATTGACCTTCCGTTCATAACTGACATCATCCATGACGTTACGCACCAGATGTACACCTAAACCACCAATCTCACGTTCTTCAATCGAAAGAGTTGTGTCTGGGTCATCCAGACTAAAGGGGTTAAACGGGATACCATCGTCACGAATCACAACAGACAGATAGCTTGGGTAGACATCCACCTGAATATCTATCGTATGTTCATCGTCATCGTGATAACCGTACGAGATCGTATTGTTAAGCAGTTCGTCAAAAACCATGGCCACCTGACTCTGAACAGCAAGCGATAGCCCGGCCTGTTCTGCAAAGGCTTCAAAAGCATCCTGGAAACTTGACATCTGCTCCAGATTGTTGATGAGTGCTGTCTCTAAATGTTTGCCACAACCTGCATCCGGATCGCCGTTGAAGATCAAGCTTAAGATGGTGATGTCATCAGCCTGCCCGGCATCCTGTTCAAAGTCCTTGACCGAGGTCATGATGGCTTGATTCAGGCTCTGACTATCAGCAAATGCTTGCGAAGCCAGCAGGCTTTCCAGGCGGTGTTCCTCGAACAAGGCCTCATTCGGATCCATTGCTTCTGTGACGCCGTCGGTAAAGAGAACCAGGGCATCGCCTTCCTCAAGTTTTATACAACTCTCTTTAAAGGCCAGACCTTCCACTGCCCCAGCTACCGGGCCATGTCTTTCCGCCAGCCGTGTGACTTCACCTGAATTCTTTCTGATATTCGGCGGGTTGTGGCCGGCATTGGTGTAAACCAGCTCCCCGGTTTTGACATTCAGAAATGCCAGAAAAAGCGTGATGAACATGCAGGATTCATTGCCTTCACAGAGCGCATCATTCACATAGGTCATGATGCTGGCCGGAGAATTATCACTCGATCCCCGCGACTTGATCAGGGTCTTGCCGACCGCCATAAATAGAGCGGCAGGAACACCTTTGCCGGAGACATCGCCAATGCAGAGGCAGAGCCGATCCTGATCGACAAAGAAAAAGTCGTAGAAATCTCCACCAACCTCCCGGGCCGGGAGGATCGTCGCAGAGAGATCGAACTCCTTTCGATCAGCATAGACCGGGAAATCCTGGC
>JAGGWI010000225.1 GCA_021157505.1 Desulfuromusa sp.
ATTGAAAAGGTTGTTGCCCTGGAAAAAACCTTCAAGCAAGACGGCTTGGTGACTGAATCGGGTGGTGATTTGATTCGTGATAAAGTTGCGAGTGTCGATTTTGACAAAAAAGTAGTCATGACCGAGCAGGAACAGCAATTCGGTTACGATAAATTGGTTATTGCAACAGGTTCTGTCCCGTTTTTACCACCGATTGAGGGGGTTGATTATGAGGGTGTCTACGTCTTCAAATGGGAAGAAGATTTGAAGTGTCTGAACGAAGCGGTTAGAACTCATAAACACAAAAAAGCCGTGGTTGTTGGAGCCGGAGCGATAGGGGTTGAACTGGCCCTGGCATTGAATAATTCCGGCTTGGAGTGTCACCTGGTTGATATGGTCGAAACAGTCCTGCCTAACTTAGTTGATCCAGAAATGGCCGTTGAAGCTGAAGCTGAGCTTCGACGTGCGGGAGTGAAGTTGCATCTGGGAAGCAAAACAGAAAAAATAATTGGCGATAACCGTGCTGAAAAAGTTGTCCTTGATAGTGGTGAAGTGATTGATCTGGCTGATGATGAAAACCCCTATGGGATTGTTGTTTTTGCTGTTGGTATGCGCCCCCGGGTGAAAATATTTGCCGATACCCCACTTGAAATTGGTAAATTGGGGATTGTTGTTGATGACCAGATGAAGACAAATCTTCCCGATGTCTATTCTGTCGGTGACTGCGCTCAGTTCTACAGCGGAATCACCGGAGAACTCACCGAGGGAAAATTGGCAACCAATGCCGTCCCAATGGCAAGATTGCTGGCTAAGAATATGCTTGGTGAAAACCGCAGATATGGTGGTTTCTTTAACGGGGCAGCAACCCGTGTTGGTAACCTCTACGTGGGTGGGACCGGTCTGAGTGAAACGGCAGCAAAGAAAAAATACGATGTTGTCACCTGCTATTCTGAGTTGACGACAACCTTTCCGATTATGCCTGAAGCGAAAATGGTTAAAATGAAACTGGTTGCAGACAAGAAAACTCTGCGGGTTCTCGGCGCACAGGTTATCAGTGGTAATCCGGTCACCGATAAGGTTGATATCATTACCCTGGCCATTCAGAGTAAGTTGACCTTGCTCGATCTGGCTAATTTCAGTTATTCAGCTCAACCATATCAATCCTTCTTTCCGGCAAATAATCTTATTGTTGCCTGTGCCGAGGGTATTATGAATAAAGTTAAAGCAGAAGACTTGGCTAGCTGAATCATTAGTACCCTGTACTAGAAAAGATAGTTTTCTACCCCGCTGTTTACGGCGGGGTATTTTTTTTGGGCTTTCCACCAGACTCATAATACCCCTGCAAAAACAATCTGCCCCTCTCTGGATTGTATAATTCCCCCCACGCAGTTGATATTCTTTTCCTTTAGGCTAAACTCCTAGGAGATTGTTGATGAGATAGTCTCCCGGTGTCCATTTATCTATGCAAGTTCCTGAATTAATACTTGCATTATCCCTTGATGGTTGTTAATAGTTAAAAGAGATAAAATTGGTTATAATTACGGTCTAGCTTATAGACAAATTGATAGTTGCCAGCGGTTCGGGGTTTCTCCGGGCTCAGACACTATCCTACTAAAATAAAGGAGAAGTAAAAATGAACAGGTCGAGTATTGCAGTGTTGATGGTATTCTTTTTGACGGTTATCAGTTTTGTTCCAACCGGTGCCAATGCTTTGGAATTGGTGACGACAACCGAGACAGTGGTTGTTGATGATGTCGAGATAGAGATTGTCAAAACAGCTGATAACTTCATCGTTTTTTATGATTCTTCCGGTTCCATGGGAGAGGTCTATAAAGACACCGGGAAGAAAAAAATTGATCTGGAAAAGGCGATTTTTAAAATAAGAAATGCCATCCTTCCCGATCTTGAATTTAATGCCGGGCTCTATACCTTTGCCCCTCAGTCCATCTCTTTATCAACCAAGACCCTTAAGCCTTACTATGAAATGCAACCGTACAATAAAGCTAAATTTGATCAGGCCATCGATCAACTTCCCACCGAAGCAAAAGGGGCGACTCTGTTGCAACAGGGACTATCCGAACTCGATTCTATTTTAGCCGGGCTCAAAGGGCATACCGTGGTTTTTGTTGTGACCGATGGTACCTATACCGATCGTTCCAATCGGGTTAAAAAACAGGAATTATTTGAAGAGGATGAACATAGCCCGGTTGGTATTGCCAAGGCGTTAGCTAAAAAATATAAAGTCAGTTTCTTTGTGATCAACAGCTCTTCGGAACAAAAGGAATCCAAAGTTTTAAATGCTGTTGCTTCCATCAGTGAGAATTCGCGGGTGATCACCTTTGACCAGTTTATCAACAGTCCGCTTGCTTTCAGTGGGGCTCTGTTTGTCCTGAATGAGAAGCTGGTGCAGAGATCAATCAATATTGAAAAAATTATTGGTGCCAAGTTGAAAAAACTTCTGTTTGCATTTGACCAGACCGGCATCAATAAAAATTATACAGATGGGATGAAATTGCTGGGGGAATATCTGCAGTCTACTCCCAAAGCCCGTCTGGCCATTGCCGGATTCACAGACAGTACTGGAACATCAGAATATAATCTGGGCCTGTCCCACCGCCGGACTGTCAGCGCTGCTGACTATCTGGTAGAAAAGTTCAATATTTCAGCAGATCGAATTACTCAGGTCTGGTACGGAGAAGCAAACCCTGTGGCCAGTAATGCTACAGCCGAGGGCCGGGCACAGAACCGGCGTGTTGAAGGCTTCATCTTCTGGACGGAGTAAGGACTCCCAGCAAAACCGGGACTGTCCCCGCATGGGGGCTGTCCCAGGCTTTTGCGGTGTGAACCAGCACAGTTCTTCGTGGATCGTAAACTTCCGGGACAGCCCCCGATGGAGCTGGGGACAGTCCCGAGTTTACTGAACCCGTTATCTGGGGACACGTAACTGCGACCATGTCCCCAGATAACTACCTTAAACTAGTGCCATTCGGGACATCCGTGGGGTTACTAAAAATTTAATCTGACAGCCTTTTAAAGGCTGTCAGATTTTGTAGATTGTAGTGATAAATTCTTGTGCTGGCGGGGTGGATAGTTTGAAAAACAGATCAAATATAATTTTTCTAGTTGCGTTATTGCTGGTTTCTCTTCTACTTCCGGGGCCGGTGTTGGCTAGTCAGCTAACTCAGGAGCAAAAGCTTCCTGTCGTGAAGCAAGAGAAGAAGTCCGTTGTCCCCGGGTTGGCCGATATCATTCCCCGGGCAGGAGTATTATCAGGCCGTTTTGCAGAGCTGGAAAGCCAACTCAAAGAAGTTCCGGATGTTGCCGGTATAGAAAAAAAGTATGCCGGGGTCATGGCGGACCTGAAAAAGGGTGCCACTCAATTACAACAACAGAAGAGTTTAACTGCTCCCAGTGTCGTCAAGATTTCCTTGCTTAAACAACT
The DNA here is from genome assembly GCA_021157505.1 of Desulfuromusa sp. GTDB lineage: Bacteria > Desulfobacterota > Desulfuromonadia > Desulfuromonadales > Geopsychrobacteraceae > Desulfuromusa. Next base: position 3,422 of record JAGGWI010000225.1, read on the forward strand.
GATTCGGGAAAAGAAAGGGTTCGTCAAGAACATCAGCAGGCCTCTTAAAGGTGAAATCCTCCGGCTTGATCGTTGGCAGACAGAATGGTCAACTACAAAGGCACTTTGGGCTGGTTGGCAGTCCTCCCTGCTGAAAGAACAGGCTCCTGCCCAGCTTAAACTCACCTTTATCCAGGCGAATGACACAATTGATACCGCCCTGAATCTGATTTCGCAGCATCTTCAGACCCTGCTGGTGGCGCAGACCAAAGAGAGCGTTGCCATGGGGGGACTCAATGCTTTAGACGCTGACCTGCAGGACTTTATTGAGGTGACCAGGAAGGATTATCAGATCAGCCAATCCCCGCCGATGATCTCTTCCAGCTATCTTTCCCAGTTTAAGGGTGAAATATGGGTTGCGGCGCGGTCGGGCCTGCGACTGATACCATGGCCAGACTATCAATCTTTTGTACAACATGGCTGGATTCTCCTCCTTCAGGCTCTCTACTTTCTGGTTGTGATCAGCGTTGTATACAGGAACAAGAAGAGTCTGAATGAATCAAAACGCTGGAAATTCCTATCTACAAGACCGGTTTCCGTCTCCCTTTTCATTGTCGGCCTGACATCAGGATTGTTCCTGGCCTACTCGCAAGGGTTAGGTACGTGGAAGCTCGCATATATGATCGTTGGGGGTATCGCTTGTGCCAGGCTTTTGGGGCGAGTGGTTGAACAGCGATGGAGAAAGCAGGCTGTCTATGGGGTGATGACCGTTTTTATCGTGACGACAATATTGCTGACAATTAATTTCCCACTCCCCCTTTACCGGCTCTACACCTTCCTGGTGTCAATTCTGGCCCTTTACTTTTTTATCCGTTGGCTCAGGGAATGTGCTTCTCTGCCCGAAACCGGCTTTTACCTCTGGTTGCTTCGAGCCGGCTGTGGCTTTGCTGTTGTCATCATCCTGGCTGAAATTTTTGGTAAAGACCATGTTTCCGCATATCTGTTCCTGGCGATAGTTCAATCAACGGCTCTGACGTTTCCTTATCTGTTGCTCATGTATATGATTAATGGTGGACTCCATTGGGTATTTTTCTCTTCACCGGTCTGGCAGGTAAAATTGCTGCGGAACGATGCGGAACTTTTTTCTCGAAAAGTGGGAGTTGTATTTCTCGCTGCCATTGTGGGGTTCGGTTTTCTGCCGACCACCCTGGTATCGCTGGGTCTATACAGTGACATGCTGGCGGCAACAACAGATCTTCTTTCCATGGGCTTTTCCATAGGAACTCTGCATGTCAGTGTTGGTGTGATTTTCGCCTTTGTAGCGGTCTTCTACCTGACGCTCCTGATCGCTAAAATCCTGCCGAAAGTCATTCTCGATGAAGTGGTCACCGGCCATAAGATGCAACGGGGGGTGCAGAACTCAATCAGTAAATTGATCCGCTATTGCATTGTTTTTATTGGTTTTCTGTTAGCATTTATGGTCCTCGGTTTTGATTTCACCAAACTTACCATTGTTATGGGGGCTCTTGGCGTTGGTATCGGTTTTGGTCTGCAGGGAATTGTGAACAATTTTGTCTCTGGTCTGATCTTGCTCTTTGAGCGCCCCTTAAGAGAGGGGGATACCATTGAGTTTAACCAGCAGAGTGCGCGAATTAAAAAGATCGGTCTGCGAGCAACAATTGTTGAAACTTTTGATCAGGCGGATGTGATTATTCCAAATGCTGATCTTATCAGCAATCCGGTCACCAACTGGACCCTGCTCAATCGTCAAGTACGGCTCTCTGTTCCGGTTGGTGTGGCCTACGGTTCCGATGTTCCACTGGTCGTAGAAACAATTCTAGCCTGTGGAAAAGCACACGAGATGGTGTCAAAATCACCTGTTCCAGAGGTCCTGTTTCTCAGTTTTGGAGAGAGTTCCCTCGATTTCGAGCTGCGGGTCTGGGTGTCGGATGCTGATACCAGGCTGGGAGTGAAAAGTGATCTTTATCATCAGATCGAACGGGCCTTTCGTGAGGCCGGTATTGAGATTCCCTTTCCGCAAATGGATCTGCATCTTCGCAGTTCCGATGTGGGGAACAAGGTCAGCCCTCCGGAACCTGAACCAAAGGTGAAATCGGACGACTGTCCGGAGGGAGTTCAGTGAGTCTGGGAGCATTTGTCGGGGTCACTGTTTACATCCTCCATATTCTGGTTCAGATCGCAATTATTGTGCGGGTGCTGTTGCGACCGTATCGCGAACCGGCTTCGCGCATTGCCTGGATCGTGGTCATCATTACTATCCCATTGCTGGGTATTCTTGCTTACCTCCTCTTCGGTGAAACCAGCATTGGCCGCCACCGTATAGAGAAACTGCGTGACGTGTTGCAGCGGCTGTCCCGGGTTAATGACTCTGATGGGGATGATATCCTGAGTTCATCAGCTGCCGTGCCACAACGCTATGCCCATCTGTTCCAGGTGGGGAAAACGATCAACGGGTTTGGCCCCGTTGGTGGCAATCGGGCAACCTTGATGGCGGATTCAAACACATCGATTGATGCCATCGTCACCGATATTGATGCTGCAACGGAGCATGTCCACCTTCTCTTCTATATCTGGCTGCCGGATAACAACGGTTGTAAGGTGGTGGAAGCCCTGAAGCGGGCTGCCTCTCGTGGTGTTTCCTGTCGGGCTATGGCGGATGGGTTGGGTTCACGCACCATGATTGATTCTCCCCATTGGCGGTCGATGCGGGAAGCCGGCGTTCATTTGGGGAAAGCTCTACCGATCGGCAACCCGTTGTTGCGCCCGCTGCATGGTCGTATCGACCTGCGCAATCACCGTAAAATCGTTATTATCGACAACCAGATCACTTATTGCGGCAGCCAGAACTGTGCTGATCCCGAGTTTCGCATCAAAGCCAAATATGCTCCCTGGGTGGATATATTGATCCGTTTTGAGGGGCCGATCGTCTCCCAGAATCAATACCTGTTTGCCAGTGACTGGGAAGCGGAGACCGGTGAACATCTCGGTGATTTATTCAATCTGTCGCTGCCATCGACCGCAGCCGGATTCCCGGCACAGGTGATCGGGACCGGACCGACAGCTCGGAATTCTGCCATGTCCGAGGTGTTTGAGACGCTGATGTTTGCCGCGCGCCGCGAGTTGGTGATCACAACGCCATACTATGTTCCCAATGAATCTATGCAGATGGCTCTCTGTGCCTGTGCGCGCCGTGGCGTTGAGACAACTATCGTCTTTCCGGCGCGAAATGATTCATGGATTGTTGCTGCCGCAAGTCAAAGTTATTATGCAGATCTTCTTGCAGCAGGAGTCCACATCTACGAATATGAGGGGGGGCTGTTGCATAGTAAATCTTTGACCCTGGATGGGGAAGTGACTCTGATCGGCTCAGCGAATATGGATCGACGCAGTTTTGAACTCAACTACGAGAATAATATTTTATTTTACGATCAGGCGCTGACGGTTGATATGCGGCAACGCCAACAGAACTATATCAATAGCTCTCATCCGGTTACTGCTGAAATGGTGGATGGCTGGGTCTGGTATCATCGTCTCTGGAATAATACCATTGCGATGTTCGGGCCGGTTCTGTAATTTATAGAAATTCAATCAGTTCCCCCAAACCGAGGGGGAGCTTTCAATGTAGACAGTTGCGGCAGAATTTAAGAAATTTGTGGACTGTCAAGCTGTATCCAAAGGAGTAATCATAATATGCAAGTAGATGATTCGACGTTCCGAAAAATATTGTCCAAAGACCTCCCTGATGCGATCATCCGCATCGGTCTGGTGATCTTTCTGGTCATCATGTGTGTCCGGGTGTTTGCCCCCTTTACCAATCTGATGCTGTGGGGGGTCATCCTGGCGATCGCACTCTATCCATTGCATCAACATCTGGCAGGCTGGCTTGGGGGGCGACAGGGCAGCGCTGCAGTGCTGTTGGTGCTGTCAAGTTTGCTGCTGCTGGGGGTTCCCACGGTTATCCTTGGTGGTTCTTTTGCGGAACGTATTCATGTTGTTTATAC
>JAGGWI010000103.1 GCA_021157505.1 Desulfuromusa sp.
CTCAACTATCTGGTCGATGATAAAAGGGGACAGATTTATTTGTGGCCCATCATCTTTGAGTCCCCCACGCAAGCTCGCGTCGCCGCCGATTATCAAAACGATAGCTTAACAAAAAAAGGAAGTAAATCATGACCAAACAAGTAACTGCACTATTTTTAACCGTTGCATCAATTAGTGTACTATTTGTTTCAATATCTGTTCCAGTCTTCGCATCATCTGATTGTTTCAATTTAAAAGGTTGTGAAAAGAAATTTTGCGAAATAGAAAGACAGCTTAAGATTGCTCAGGAAAAAGGGAATAAGGGTAAAGTACATGGATTAACAAGATCATTGGAAAATGCGAAGGATCATTGTACTGATAAAGGTCTCAAGGAAGATTTGGTCGAAGAGATAGAAGAAGCTAATAACAAGATTGTAGAATATGAATCCGATCTCAAGGAAGCTAAAGAATACGGAAAAAAAGATAAAGTTCGTAAATACCAGGAAAAAATTGAAGAAGAGAAAAACAAGATAAAACATCTTGAAGATGAGTTGTCCAACTTAGATTAAAGACATAAATGGGGACGGATTTATTTATTGCCCATCGAAATCGGGAGACAGACCAGAGGTCAGTCCCCTCAAGGTGCGTGGTGAACAGAGAAAATAGATCTGTCCCCTTTTGACTCTTGGGAAAATCTAACGGGAGCTGAAAAATACTGAAACCTAAAACCAGGCATTTACTCTCAATTTCACAGTTTGACAACTCACCTGTTTAATCTCATAAAAGAATCTCTTTAAAGACTGACGACAGAAGTATCTGGAAAAAGACCTGTCCGTCACCTTGCCTCGTTTCCTTTATGCACTACAATTGAAGGTGAGTACGCACGGGTTCTTTTTTCATTCTGCCAATGAGAGAATTATCGTGAACAATAAACAGTTGGCCCGACTTATTGAAAGGATGCTCGATCCTTCCTTTTACGATCATCCGGCAACCGAGGTTGAACTTATCGAAACTCATATCTCCTGGATTTTTCTGGCGGGAGAGTTTGCTTACAAACTGAAAAAGCCGGTCAATTTTGGTTTTCTCGATTTCTCCACACTGGAAAAACGCCGCTATTTCTGTCGAGAGGAACTACGTCTGAACAAACGTTTCGCCCCGCATCTTTACCTTGAAGTCATCCGGATAGGTGGGACATTGGACAACCCAAAATTAAACGGGAAGCCGGAAATCGACTACCTGGTCAAAATGCGCCGTTTCCCACAGCAGAATCAACTTGATCGGATGCTGGTAGCCGGAGAACTATCTCTCGATCACATTGAAAAGTTTGCAAAAATAATTGCGCAAATTCACGCACAGGCACCGGTTGCCGAAGCAAAGAGCGGATTCGGTTCGCCGCAATCAATTATCGAACCAATTTTGCAGAATTTTGCGCAAATCCGTCGTTTTTTACCCGATGCCGGCATGACACAACAGGTTGACAAGCTCGAAGAATGGAGCAAGACAACTTACACAAAGCTACGGAAGACATTTCTGCAGCGTCAATCCGAAGGGTTCATCCGTGAGTGTCACGGCGATATTCATCTGGCTAATATGGCCTGGTTCGACGGCGCCCCGCTGCTCTTTGACTGTATCGAATTCAACGAAAGCCTGCACTGGATTGATCCGATCAACGACGTCGCCTTTTTGACCATGGATCTTGATGATCGGGGAGAGGCAGCGCTGGGCTGGCATTTTCTTAACCATTATCTGCAGAAAACCGGTGATTATCCGGGCATGACCCTCCTCAACTTCTATAAAATTTATCGGGCGATGGTGCGTGCCAAGGTCACCTGTCTGCGTCTTTCCCAATCCGACCTTAGCGAGGCAGAGCGAACCGCTGACCTGAAGCTAGCTCAAAGTTACCTTGAACTTGCCACCAACTACACAACTTCCCAGCCTCCGCAACTGATTATCACTCATGGTCTTTCGGGATCGGGGAAAACCAGCTTTATCAACAAACTGGCTCCACTCTGCAATGGAATCTGCGTCCATTCTGACCTGGAACGCAAGCGCCTGCACCATCTTGCACCTGCTGAGGACAGCCATTCTCCAATTGCTGGAGGCATTTATGATACCAAGGCAGGAACAGCAACATACTCCCGACTGCGTGAATTGGCCGATATCCTCTTAAAAGCAGATATCACGGCTATTGTAGATGCAACCTTTATCAAACGATCTGCGCGGCAACAGATGCATCAGCTCGCTCTTGAGCAGCAGGTTCCATTGATCATCCTCGATTTCCCCCTGGATGAAGAAACATTGCGTCAGCGGATCAAGCTGCGATCAGGACAACCGGGAAAGATTTCAGAAGCAACCGGAGATGTCCTCGACTATCAGCTTACCCAAGAAGATCCTTTGAGCACTGCCGAAAAACGCGCTGTAATCAGTGTCGACCCAGCAGTTGAGGTAAAGCAGATTGCGGAGAAAGTTAAAGGATTCGCTCCCGCTTGATTTGGCATCCCTCTAAAACATAAAAGGGGACAGATTTATTTATGGCCCATCATCTTTGATTCTGATAACGAAATCGGGAGACAGACCAGAGGTCAGTCCCCTTTTAATCAAAGTCTCAAACATTTGTCCCACAGTCACCCTCTTGGCTGTGGGGATTTTTTTGCTACTGAGGTTCTGTGGGTGGACAGGGCCTCTTCCAACCAGAACTTTGTCGAGAACCTTACGCTATTGCACAGGAAAAACTAGGGACACTCCCCATATTTACTTGCACCTGTCCCACCAGCTATCATATTATCTATTCATGCCAAGAATCGCCCGTATAATTGCCCCCGGCTATCCCCACCACGTCACCCAGCGTGGCAATAATCGTGCTACGGTCTTCTTCGATGACGAAGATCGGCAGACCTATCTCGATATTTTTGCAAATTATGCTGAGAAGCACTCTTTACAGGTGTGGGCGTATTGCCTGATGGATAATCATATTCATCTACTGGTTGTACCAGAAGCGGAAGAGTCTCTCGCTCGGGGTATCGGTTTGACCAATCAGGTTTACACGCAGTATCTGAACCGCAAGCTTGGGCAATCTGGACGTGTTTGGCAAAATCGCTTTTTTTCGTGCATCGTTGACAGTCAGGAATACCTGTGGTCAGTGGCCCGCTATATTGAATCCAACCCCGTCAAAGCCAATATCATCACCGCAGCAGAAGACTATCACTGGTCAAGCGCAAGGGGACATCTGCTTGATGCCAGCGACAAACTCCTCAGTCAGCCTGCCTGGCTCGAAACAACTGAACGTAAAGCATATGCCGATTTCATGACAGAAACTGATCTCGATACAGACAATGCCATCCGCAAAGCGACCAGCACCGGAAGACCATTTGGATCGGAGTTGTTTATAGATGAGATGGAGTTTAAGATGAACAGATCATTACGACCTAAAAAACCAGGTCGGCCACGTAAAATTAAATCTGGGGATCACATTGTAAGAACGACTCAAAAAAAACCTGGAACTCATTAAAAGCCAAAAGCAGATTTGACCCCTCTATTCACGTAAAGTAATTATTGATCGAACAAGTGTCTGAAATTGGCGGAGCCGTCATGTTAGCATGGCGGCTTTCGTCAGGCGGAAAAATCGGCATTTTGTCCTCCTTGTTTCGCGTCAACTATCTGGTCTGGTAGCGTCACTGTCCATTTCTTGAAAAACTCCCTTAACCGTTCCTGATCAAGGGTTTCTTCCTCTACTAAGCTATTTGCGAGAGCTTCCAGAATATCACGATTTTCCTTCAGAACATGTTCGGCACAACTCTGAGCCGTGTGGACCAATCTTTCAATTTCCTGATCGATGCGCCATGCTGTTTTGTCGCTGAAGGTTTTTTCTGTCGCAAGCTTGAGACCCAAAAAGGGATGTTCCTCGCCACGCGGGAAACTGAGCGGTCCGATCTTTTCGCTCATTCCCCATTGGCAGACCATCTTTTCAGCAAGATCCATAACCAGCTTGAGATCATTCTGGGCACCGGTCGAATATTCACCGAAGCGGAGTTTTTCTGCAGCTCTTCCGCCAAGGGCTATCGCCAACCGTGCCAGCAGATAGCTTCTCTGGTAGTGGTAGCGGTCGTCTTCTGGTAGTTGCTGGGTCATTCCAAGTGCTTGTCCATGCGGAATGATCGTGACCTTATGGATCGGATCAGTATTCGGAAGAGAGACGGCAACCAAGGTATGGCCTGCTTCATGAATTGCGGTGATATGTTTCTCCTGGTCAGACATGAACAGTTTCCGTTCCATGCCCATCAACTTTCGATCCTTGGCTTGTTCAAAGTGGCTTCTGAATACCTTGTCGGCATCTTCACGGGCAGCAATCAGAGCTGCCTCGTTGGCCAATCCCTCCAGATCGGCACCAACCATACCTGGGGTTCCTTTAGCGATTGTTTCCAGATTGACATCATCTGCCAGCGGCATATTGTGGGTGTGAACTTCAAGGATCTTGACCCGGTCACGCCAGTCAGGTCGTTCAATCACGACCTGACGGTCAAAGCGACCCTGTCGCAGCAGTGCAGCATC
>JAGGWI010000016.1 GCA_021157505.1 Desulfuromusa sp.
GTACTCTCCTATGTGACCCATCCCCAATCAAAATCACATGGTCTGGATGCCCTGGCGGTTGAACATTTGCACCAGCAGATGATCCCTTATACAGAGATGACCGGTCGGGGTAAAAAACAGATTTGTTTCAGCGAAGTTGAGGTGGAGAAGGCGGTTCGTTATGCCGCTGAGGATGCCGATATCACTTGGCGTCTGGCTGAAAAACTATTACCTCAGTTAGCTGCCGGAGATATGGAAAAACTGTTTCGTGAAGTAGAAATGCCGCTGGTCGATGTGCTGACCCGGATGGAATGGCGAGGCATTCGTATTGATGCGGCCTTCCTGGGAAAACTTTCCGGGGAGTTGGGCGAAAAACTGGAGATTTTGGAAGGTAAAATCCATGGCCTGGCCGGTGGTTCATTCAATATCAATTCCCCTAAACAACTGGGGGAGGTGCTGTTTGAAAAGCTTGGTTTAGCCAAAGGGAAGAAGACCAAAACGGGCTGGTCAACCAATGTTGATGTGTTAACCAATTTGGCTGTTGAGCATGATATCGCTGCTGAAATTCTCAATTACCGCTCTGTCAGTAAGCTGAAAAGCACTTATACCGATGCTTTACCAAAACTGCTTAATCCAGCGACGGGACGCTTGCATACCTCTTTTAATCAAGCGGTGACGGCGACGGGTCGACTCTCTTCCAGCGACCCGAATCTGCAGAATATCCCGATCCGAACCGCAGAAGGGCGACGCATCCGCGAAGCCTTTATTCCCGAAGATGGGTGGATTCTGTTGTCTGCCGATTATTCGCAGGTTGAATTGCGGGTGATGGCCCATATGGCTGATGTCCCAGCCTTAAAAGAGAGTTTTGTCGCCGGGGAAGATATCCACAAGCGCACTGCCAGTGAAATTTTTAATGTTTTCCCTGAAATGGTCACCGATGAAATGCGCCGTCAGGCAAAAACCATCAATTTTGGTGTCCTCTATGGCATGGGTGCGTTCAGTCTGGCCAAGGATCTGGGGATCGGTCGTGCCGAAGCGCAGCAGTTTATCGATCATTATTTTGAGCGCTATCCCGCTATCCTGAAATATCTGGAAGAGAAGAGAGTTGAGGCACGGGAGCATCAATATGTGACGACAATTCTTGGACGGCGTTGTGCCATTCCTGAAATTAACAGCAATAATGGTGCGGTGCGTAGCTATGCTGAGCGAAATGCAATCAATTACCCGATTCAGGGGAGTGCCGCCGATATTATCAAGGTGGCGATGGTGAATATTGATCGGCGTATTGGTGCTGAACAGCTAAAGGCTCGAATGTTGCTGCAGGTTCACGATGAACTGGTTTTTGAAGTCCCTGAAGAAGAACTTGAGCAAGTTCGTGAGCTTGTCAGAGTTGAGATGGAAACTGCTGTACCCCTTGATCTCCCGTTAAAAGTCGATATTGGAACCGGAGAAAACTGGGCTGAAGCCCATTGATGAAAATTTATCCAGATAGAAGGTATCTCCCATGAATTATACCCGTTTTAAGAACAGTTCAGCCTGCCCGGTGTTAACGGAACTTCCCCCTTTGGGGGTAGATGCAGCGGCGTTGGAAGCTGATTTTCGCCATTATTATATGAATAGTCTGGGGCGCGACCGAAGCTGTCGTTTGACCCACTATGCCTATGAGGCTTTATCTCTCGTGGTTCGTGACCGGCTGATGGAGCGCTGGAAAAATACCCGCTATGCCTATGAAGAGAGTGGTTGTAAGCGAACCCACTATCTCTCTCTGGAATTTCTGATGGGTCGGGCGCTGGGAAATTCAGTGTTGAACCTTGGTCTTGAGGATGAACTCACTAAAGCGATGTCAAATGTCTGTCTGGAGATGGAAGAACTGGCCGATATTGAACCCGATGCCGGTTTGGGCAATGGTGGCTTGGGGCGTCTCGCAGCCTGTTTCCTGGACAGTTGTGCAACCTTGCAGCTACCGGTTCAGGGTTATGGTATCCGCTATGAATATGGGATGTTCCGGCAGCATATTGTCGATGGTTATCAGGTTGAGGAGCCAGATCACTGGTTGGGAACGGCGAATAGTTGGGAGATCAAACGGCCCGAATATAGTCAGCGGATCAAGTTTGGTGGTTATAGCGAATCTTCTACTGATGTTAACGGGAAAATTAGAATGCGTTGGGTTCATACCCGGGATGTTTTAGCTATTCCCTATGATGTCCCGATTCCCGGTTATCGTAATGGTACGGTTAACACTCTACGTTTATGGAAAGCAGCAGCGACGGAGGAGTTTGATCTGGAAGAGTTCAACGGTGGTGATTATACCGGTTCGGTGGCAAACAAGAATGAAGCGGAAAAAATCACCATGGTTCTCTACCCCAATGACAGTAGCGAGAATGGTAAGGAATTGCGATTGCAGCAGCAGTATTTTCTCGCTTCGGCCAGTTTGCAGGATGTGCTTAACCGCTGGGTTATAACCGAACAGGCCGATCTGAGCCAATTTGCCGAAAAAAACTGTTTTCAGTTGAACGATACCCACCCCAGTTGTGCGGTGGCTGAACTGATGCGTCTGCTCATGGATGAACAGGGTTTAGGCTGGGATCATGCCTGGGAGATTACCCAGGCTACCATGGCTTATACGAACCATACCCTGCTGCCGGAAGCATTGGAAAAATGGCCGGTACGGATGTTTCAACGGTTACTGCCCCGCTTACTGGAGATTATTTATGAAATCAATGCCCGCTTTTTACAGCAGGTTGCCGAGCGTTGGCCCGGAGATATGGAGCGGCAGCGGCGGATGTCATTGATTGAGGAAGGGACAGAGCCACAGGTACGAATGGCTTATCTCGCGATTGTCGGCAGCTTTTCTGTGAACGGGGTGGCTGAATTACATTCACAGTTGTTGCAGGAAGGGCTGTTTCGTGATTTTTATGAGCTTTGGCCCCAGAGATTCAACAATAAAACCAACGGTGTGACCCAGAGGCGTTGGCTTGCATATTCGAATCCGAAATTGAGTGATTTGATCAGTGCTGAAATTGGTCGTGACTGGGTCACCGATCTGGGACAGTTGAGTCGTTTGAACCCTCTGGTTGATAATACGACCTTCCGGCAACAATGGCAGCAGGTGAAACAGGACAATAAGCAGCGTCTGGCAGATCTGGTCAAGGCTGATTGTGACATTGTTTTTCATCCCGAAGCTTTGTTCGATATCCAGGTGAAACGGATTCACGAGTATAAACGGCAATTGCTCAATGTTCTGCATATCATCCACCTGTATGATCGGATCAAACGTGGCGATACTGCTGGGTGGACCCCACGTGCTGTTTTATTTGGAGGTAAGGCGGCGCCTGGATATGCAATCGCCAAGTTGATCATCAAACTGATTAACAATGTTGCTATTGTGGTTAATAACGATCCGGCTGTAGGTGATCTGTTGAAAGTCGCTTTCTTGCCAAACTACCGGGTTTCAGCGATGGAAGTCATTTGCCCCGGAGCTGATTTATCGGAACAGATTTAGACTGCCGGAAAGGAAGCCTCCGGAACTGGAAACATGAAATTTATGCTGAACGGGGCGCTGACCATCGGTACTCTGGACGGTGCAAATATTGAAATTCGGGAAGAGGTTGGTGATGAAAACTTCTTTCTCTTCGGGTTGACGGCACAAGAAGCTGAAGAACAGCGTAAAAATTATGATCCAGTGGCCGTCATTGCCGCTGATGATGATTTGCTGCGGGTGATGCGCCTATTTCAAAGTGGACATTTCAATCAATTTGAACCCGGAATATTTGATCCGATCATTCAGGCAATTAAGAATCCACATGATCCCTGGTTGGTTGCCGCTGATTTTGGTAGTTATCTTGCGGCTCAGCAACGTGTGGCAGAGGCCTATCAGGATCAACAACGCTGGGTTCGGATGAGCATTCTCAATACGGCTGCCGGGGGTAAGTTTTCTGCTGATCGTACCATGCAGGAATACAATGAACAGATTTGGCATTTACAACAGGTCCCCGCGCTGCCAATCCGTCAAGATTCCTCGGAACTTGCAGATTAATATTTTTGCTGCTGCAGTCTCTTTTTCTCGGGACGGAATCGTTGGTTGCCGGGATCGATCTCCCTTATATTGAACTGATGGTTATATTTATTGTTGCTAATGTCAAGATTCTTGTTACGATAATGACTCCTGTTGTTATTTATAAGCCATTTGGGATGTTGATGAAAAAAATTATTTACCCGCTGCTGTTGCTTTTTTTATTTCCTGGCCTGTTGTTTGCTCAAACTTCATTCCTGGTTATGACAGAGGAACTTCCCCCCTTTAATTTTACCAAAGATGGTGAAATAATTGGAATTTCAACTGAAATTGTTCAGGCTGTTTTTCACCGGGTGGGTTACTCAATGGAGCAGGGGAAAATCCAGATGTATCCATGGACACGGGCCTATCATGAAGTGCAGCATACTTCCAATACGGCTCTGTTCAGTATGGCACGCACCGTTGAGAGGGAAAATCTTTTCAAGTGGGTTGGCCCAATTGCTGCTGTTACCATCGGGGTGATTGCTAAAAAAAAACGTGGGATCCAAATTTCTAAAATCGAAGATTTTAAACAGTATCGGATTGGATCTGTCCGTGATGGTGCCCCGGAACAGGTTCTGGTCAAGGCTGGTGTAGATATTGAACAGCTCAACCGACTTGCTTTCCCGGAGATGCATATTAAAAAACTGCAGACTGATCGAATTGATCTGTTTGTATTTAATGTTCAGACGTCGAAATATCTGATGTTGACTCTGGGTATAGATCCTGAAGATTACGAGAATGTATTCTCTTTTAAAAAGGTAGATTTATATATTGGTCTGCATAAGGATACCAGTGTGGCTTTAGTCACTGAACTTCAGGTTGCTCTTGATGAGATGAAGCGACCCGGAATTGATGGAATCAGTGAGTTTGACCGTATAGTGAGAAAGTACCTGACTGAAAAATAATCAAAAGAGAGAGCTTGGATCAGGATAATAGAGAAAAGAGTCCGGGACCAGAAAATGTCCCGGATTTTAAAAATAACAACTCAAATACCCATGGCGGGGGGGAGTTCAGAGCCACCGTAACAACGTCTGTCAATGCCACTGTAATCCCTTTGTTGAGATGAACGAATTGGGTCCTCAGTCACGTTGACCCAATGGTCACTTCGCCGAAATTCCTGGATTTCTCCAATATGGAGCAGAATATTTAGAAATTTTTGTTCGACCAGGTCTTCTTTGCCATTCCTATAAACTACTGGAATCATCAACTATGTCCTCCTTTTGATGTCCTCGCCTGATGTAGAAGAAAACAGACCCTCTCCAACGGGTGTAACCGTACGGTTTGGCCACTTCTACTGGCAGCTGGATATACCATGAAAGAGACGAATCAACTACTGATTATAATAGGTTTTGGGGGATTTGAACAGGGGGTATCTGTATCTCCTTCTAGCTGTTGCGTGGGATGGCTGTCAATTGCGTCCGGTGGGGGATACTTCTGGCTCGGGCTTGAAGCTGGATGGTGGATGGTGGATTAGAAAAAATAAGAAACAGTGACTACACTTTCTCCCAGGCTAAGTCGGTCGCAAACGATTTTGTTTCAGCCCGCTGTGCTTCCTGGAGAGCTTGTTCACTGAATTCAACGTAGGCCCAGTGGCTTGGATTTTCTTCAATCATTCTAACCATCTTTGCATTCAGGTCATGACCGGTTTTAAACGCTTTAATGTGGCCCAGCAGCGGTGACCCTAGCAGGCTGAAGTCACCAAAGGAATCAAGGATTTTATGGCGGACGAACTCATTTTTAAAACGGAGCCCTTCCGGGTTCATGACCCCGTCTTTGTCAATAACAACGGCATTTTCAAGAGATCCACCACGGGCCAGTCCCATCGCTTTGAGATGCTCAACTTCGTGGAGAAAACCAAAGGTTCTGGCAGCAGCGATCTCTTTACAGAAACTTTCGGTCGAGAATTTCAAGCTGTGATGTTGCGTCGCAATAGCCGGGTGGTCAAAAGCGATATCAAATGAAATTCTAAAAAAGCGTGAAGGAATAATGCGGATCCGTTTCTCCCCTTCAATGATTTCCAAGGGTTTGCGAATGGCAATAAATTTTCGGCTGCGGTTGAGCTTTTTAACTTCTGCTCGCTGAATTTCACGGATGAAAGGTGCTGCGCTACCGTCAAGAACTGGAACTTCTGGTCCGTCAATATCGACATGGAGATTATCAATACCAAAGGCTGCCAGGGCCGCCATAAAATGTTCAATAGTTGATACTGTCACCCCCTGATGACCAATAACTGTGGCCATGCGTGTATCAACAACGCTTTCAGAGCAAGCCTTGATGTCGACAGTTTGTTCTCCATCGGTACGATGGAAGACAATTCCAGTATTCACAGTCGCCGGGCGCATTCTGAGATTTATCCGTACGCCACTATGTAGCCCTATCCCGGAAATTGTCGTTGCTTTTTTTATGGTTCGTTGCAGAATCATTTATCGGTTTTCCAATCGCGACATGTTCAATGAATTCATCTCATTAATGCAAAGTTGATGCCATCCTGATTTTTTTTGAACTGGCCGTAATCCCGTGATCTCTTACCTGTTGATTGATGCAAGATGTTGCAGAAATGCGCAATTTTGCTTATTTTGTGCCGTAGATAACACAGTTTATTCACATCCGGCCAGAGCGTAAAATTGCTATTGCCAGGCCAAAACCAAGAAACCCCGCTACGGTAAAGCCCAACAGACCCAGTATCGGAAAACCAAACAGCATCGGACCTTTATCAATTTGCATGATCAAGGAAGATCCGATGATCAAAGCCGCGATAACCATGCTGAATGAAATTCGGTTAGTCGACTTGTCAAGGTCGTTTACTAACCGTTCAAAGCCGCGATGTTCGAGATCTATCTTGAATTTATTACGATTGATCCGATTTATGAATTCTTTGATGTCATTAGGTAAGCTTTTACCGAGTGCGTGGTATGATTGCAGCGTTTGCGCGGTCTCTTTGGCAATGGTACTTGGAGAGTACCGCTCTTTAATGATCTGTTCAGCAAAAGGTCTGAGCTGCTCGACCATGTTGAAGTCTGGATCCAGTTGTTTCCCCAACCCTTCCATGACAAATAAAGCCCGCGATAACAGCATGAGATTTGATGGAAATTTAATCTTATATTCAGTGAGGATTTCGACAAAATCGATGAGCAGTTTGCCAATTTTTAAATCCTGTAGAAGAATATCATAGTAATCATCGATAAATTCAGTCAGATCACGCTTCAGGCTTTTCAGGTTTGATTCATCGTGTAATTCTCCAGAATAAAGAAGTTGCATAATAAGTCGGTCGACATCCTGATGCAGAACGCATAGCAGCAGTTCTGTCAGGTGCAGTTTTAACTCGTCATCGAGACGTCCGGCCATCCCGAAATCAAAAATGCAAATAATATTTCCAGGCAGGACATGGATGTTGCCCGGGTGAGGATCCGCGTGAAAGAGGCCATGGATAAAGACCTGTTTCAGGAAGTTATCAGCCCCATTTCTGGCAATAATTTTTAGATCGAGACCCGCTTCTTTCAATTCTTTATGTTGGGAGATTTTTATCCCGGAAACATATTCCAGAGTCAGGACCGTTTGTCCACTATAATCCCAGAAGACTCTGGGGATATGAACGGCTTCATCATCGGCAAAATTAGCCGCAAAACGTTCTGTCGTTCGTCCTTCGCGTGAAAAATCGAGTTCCCGGTTAATCGTGCGCCGAAATTCTTTGACCAGACCGACCGGATCGTACATATCGCCACCAGGCAAGTGTTTCTCTACCAGGTAGGCCATTCCCATCATGATATCTGTATCTGTTTCTATGACCGATTGAATATTGGGTCTGCGGACTTTACAGACGACCTGCTCACCATTTTTCAGGGTGGCACGATGAACTTGAGCAATGCTTGCAGTTGCCAGGGGGGTGTCTTCGAAAGTTTCGAATATCTCTTCTACTGGATAACCAAGCTCAGAATGAATTTGAGCCATGATCTGATCGGTTGGTACGGCAGGAATATGATCCTGTAGTATTTGCAATTCTTCCAGAACGTCAGCAGGGACAATGTCCGCGCGGGTCGAGAGAAGCTGTCCCAATTTAATAAAAGTTGGCCCCAGTTCCTCCAGGGCTAACCTGAATCTGGCAGCCTGAGTTAGACGCTCCAATTCACGGGACGCGGTCCCCAGAGTGACAATCCGCTTCCCCAGTTCAATATAATAATCAATATTGAGCTGTTCAACAATATGTCCAAACCCATACTTTATAAGGATTCCAAGGACTTGTCGATAACGTTTAAGAGAGCGAATATTGCGGTTGATTCGATTGAGTGGCAACAGATAGCTCTTTATTTTGCTGCTGTTTTTAGCTGTTTTTCAAGTTGTCCTACTTTGTGTTGCAACTTTTTAAAATCTTCTGTGGTGACCATCCCGGCACGTTCACAGGCTTTAGTGACTTCGACCTGAGCCATCTCTTCAAGTTTTTTCTGATTGTCTTTGGCTGCACCACGGAGTTTCTCCAGCAGATTCTTCCCTTCGTCCTCAGTCAGGTTCATCCGCTTTTTGAGATCATCGATCAGTTCTTCTGCTTTTTTTTGGGTCAATGCTACCGCACCAATTCCAGTCAGTAATGTTTTTTCAACAATTTCCAGCATGCTGGTCTCCTTTCAACGGGAATTCTAAAGTTTATAAGCTGTAGAAATTATAACAGCTTCTGCAAGCAGTTCAAATCACAAAGCAATCTGGTGGGGAACAGAAGGGCGATATCCCACTTTGTTCTTTATTTTTTCGCGGGGCATTGCGGTCTTTATCTGTGAATAAATCTATCAATTTTACTATTGTTTCCATTTGCTATATCGATGTCAAATTTTAAACCATACCGGGTCGGGTAAATTGAAATGTTTCCAGATATTTTTGACCAGCCGACGAGCAGATTTTGAATTCTCAACCTGACCAAAGCAAAGGGTGTTGAGATATTTATAGAGAACGCACAAGTCTTTTTTATAGTGGTGCAGCAATTGCTCAAGTTGACGCCGGTCGCTTGGTAACTCAAATTCAGTTTTACCGGTGGCTGAACAGAACAAGAGTGTTTGTTCTAATTCCTCCCCATAGCCCGCAATGATGTGACCTCGCATATCTTCCAGCTCAAACTGCCCCAAGAGGCTGCTTTTGACCTTGAGAGGGGGGGCTACAGTGTAGTGGCAGATCTCTGGTTGATCGAGAAAATAGAGGTATTGTTCGGGGAAATTCGGGATCCCATGGGTTAATAATTGTTGTGCTATTGTCTCCTTAAGCTGTTTCTTCGAATAGCTTCCCAGGGTGCTTGTTTTTGGAGGTTTGGTGATATTTGAAAGTTTAATCTCCGCAACAGCGGGACAGGTGAGCAGATGTGCTAAACAGTGGTCAATCGATGGAAATTGGCTCTCTGTGTTTTCTCCTGATACGAACTGGCTGAGTTCATTTAAAAGGAGCGGTTCGGGATAGGGGATGTTGGTATGTTGGTCATCTGTCAATATTTCACCTTCCAGTTCCCCCTGAATCTGTCCATATTGCAGGATATTTCTAAGCCATCTGTAAAGCAGGCTTTGGCGATAGAGTTTCCATCCGGGAAGGTATTTGTCGGGAACACCATCAAGTTCAGGCCAGATCAGTTCTGTTTCCAGGAGTTTGTAGATATCTGCCGGTAGGGTTAACGCGAGCAGGAGCCGATTTCTGAACCCGCTAGCATCACCGATCGGAGTCATTTCTCTGACCTCTTCAGAAAGTTTCAATGGGAACGGTTTTCTCTGATCCTTGCCCGATAGAATATCGAATTGAAGGTTTCCATTGTCCAATTGCCACAACTGTAGAAAACTGAAATTTTCATATAATAAAGACCAGGCGATTATATTTTCAGGGTTTCTCAGTAGCTCAACGGGTAATTCCAGAGTCAGTTTTTGTCCTGGATGACAGAGCCCTAGAAGGTGGATTAGTTCCCAGAGCCAAAAAGGCTGTCCCATTCTAATTTTGAGATGTCGGTTTGGCCAGGACAGTCGTAACCTGGCGGTAAATTCATGCCGATCGGTCGTTTTAATTCCGCTAAGGTTCAACAGTCGGCCAGAAATTTCTTGGGCTGAGAGGGTCTCTCGATTCAATTGAAATAAATTGCCAAAATAAAGCTTATATTCTCCAGAATTTCCAATATAAGCCAGTAGCGCAGTTGCTGCTAAAAAAGCTGCTGAGTCAGAGAGTATAACCCCTGCTGTCGGATTTGATGGTGGTGCTTCCGGGTAGAGTTGAATGGCTGCCGGTTGTTTGTTTTCGGTTTTATCCTGATACCAGGAGTGAGTCAGATGATAGATGCTCTGTTTTGCTCGTTCCGTTGTCTGAACCCATGAAAGTTGGCGTAAACGCAGCAGTAAATGGTAGAAGCAAACTGCGGTTTCAAGTGGTAGCGGAGGTGGTTTGATGGTGGTTTTGCGTGCAAGTGCTTGCTTTAAAGAGTCAGGAAGGGGGGGCAATGAGAGTTCAATTTCACGTTCCAGATTCTCCGGCAGGACGGTTTCTGGAAATTCGCCAAACCAGAGTAAGGAGATCACCTGTAAGATCAACAGCCGATTCGCTTCCCCCGCACATTTGTCAGCATCTGCTGTAGAATACTCCTCCATTTCAGATCGTTGACTCCGGTAAGCCTTGATCAGTGGTGGTAATGCTTGCTGCAATGTCGCTTGAAATAGATTATTAAAATAGCAGGGAGAAAGGTCGGTGACTGGAATGGCCCCCAGAATTGCCAGAAGCTTCAGTTCCTCAAGGATTTCAGCCAGTAAATAGCGGAAAGTTTCCAATTCGCTCGAGCTGGAGAGGGGAAATGACCGCAGTTCTTTGATCTGGTCCCCATCAACATGCCAGATTCTGACCCGATCGGTTTCCCAGGTGACAAAGTGCCGTAAACCCAATGCAGCAGCGCAGCTTTGACCCCGTTCAAGTTCTGCTTCCAGATTATTATCCGGTAGTAGCAAGACCCCCCCGGCCATCATGCTTTGTCGATTGATCCAAAAAACCAGGGGCGGTTGCAGCATCCCCTGTTCGGTGTCCAGCTGTGGGTAGGTGTCAACGCGGCGAAAGGGGGTACGACCATGATCAATGATCGCCTGTGTCCAGAGTGCAAGTTGTTGCGCAAATTGTTGTAGGTGTTGGTTCATCGGTTGTTTTACTCAAGAACCGAAGAGTGGTCTGTTACGATCTGTTGGGGTCGGAGTGCGCTGAAAATGACGAAAGCAATTTTCAGTGACCATCCGCCCACGCGGGGTCCGGTTCAAGAAACCCTGTTGAATCAGGTAGGGCTCGATCACCTCTTCGATGGTGTCCCGCTCTTCCCCGATTGCTGCCGCCAGGGTGTCCAGACCCACCGGTCCACCGGAAAATTTATCGATAATCGTCAGCAACAACAGGCAATCCATGGAGTCAAATCCCTGCTGGTCAACCTCTAACCGCTTTAACGAATGGTCGGCTAACTCGCTGGTTATTTTTCCATCCCCTTCAATTTCAGCAAAATCTCGTACCCGCCGCAACAGCCGGTTGACGATGCGCGGGGTTCCCCTGCTGCGGCCGGCAATCTCCCGGGCACCATCATCATCAATCTCGATTCTGAGAATATCGGCACTCCGTTTAACGATGGTGGTCAACTCTTCCTTTGAATAAAATTCGAGTCGACTGATAACGCCAAAACGGTCGCGTAAGGGTGAAGATAAGAGGCCGGCTCGAGTTGTCGCTCCCACCAGGGTGAATCTGGGAATGTCCAGCTTGATCGTGCGAGCCGAAGGACCCTGACCAATCATAATATCGAGTTGATAATCTTCCATTGCCGGATAGAGAATTTCTTCAACGACCGGTGATAGACGATGGATTTCATCGATAAAAAGGACGTCTCCTTCTTCTAAATTGGTCAAAACTGCAGCTAAATCACCGGTTTTTTCAATCACCGGGCCGGAGGTACTCTTTATACTGACGCCCATTTCCTGAGCAATAATATTGGCGAGAGTGGTTTTCCCCAGTCCGGGAGGGCCGTAAAAGAGGACATGATCAAGGGCCTCCTGACGCTTACGGGCGGCATCGATAAAGACCTTCAGATTTCGTTTTGCCTTGGTTTGCCCCACATATTCCTTGAGGGACTTTGGACGTAGTCCAACCTCATGATTCATATCTTCAGGTTGGCCATCAGCGGTAATCAGGCGTTCACTCATTGTTGATGATCTCGTAAAAAAGAATTAGATGGCTATGCAACTATTTCAGTAGAACTTGCAGTGCGGCTTTTAAAATATCTTCAAGTGAGGCCCCCGGAGGCAATTGTGCATTTACCAAAGCACGTTTTGCCAGAGTCTCTTTGTACCCCAGGTTGACCAGAGCAGAGAGGGCATCTTTATGGTTATCATCAGCATTTGAGATGTCACTTCCTGGGGCAGTAATGGATGCAGAAATGGCGTACGCTGTAGCTTTATCCTGAAGCTCAAGCACTAGTCGTTCAGCACTTTTTTTGCCGATTCCGGGAATAGCAATCAGGCGGGGGATATCTCCCTGACTGAGAGCCATTGCCAAGTCTGCGCTCGGAATATGCGAGAGAATTGTAATTGCCAGTTTAGGGCCGACACCTGAGACTGAAATCAGCAGGATAAAGAGATCTTTTTCTACTGTGCTGGAGAAACCGAACAGGTTGATAGCATCTTCTTTGACGTGGGTATGAATCTGTAGCTGGACCTGACCGCTTTCGGGCAGGGCATAAAATGTCGAGAGGGGAATCCTCAACCGATAGCCGACTCCGGCAACATCAATAATAATCTGCTCTGGACTGCGATAGGCTAACTGTCCAGTTAAAAGGGCAATCATGATCGTTTCCCCCGAATGTTTTTAGTGGCTGCCGCGATTTTATGACCTGACTGGTGACTATGGGCATGGCAGATTGCCACGGCAAGGGCATCAGCAGCATCTTCTTGCGCGATTTCAGGTAAATTCAACAGCACTTTTGTCATCTGTTGAACCTGATTCTTTCCCGCTCGACCATAACCGACGACGGCACTTTTTACCTGCAACGCCGAGTATTCAGCGACGGGGAGGCCGGCGTTGATTCCGGCGAGCAGAGCTATTCCCCGAGCATGTCCAAGTTTTAGCGCAGAAGCGGGGTTGCGAGCCATAAATACCTGCTCTACAGCAACAGCTTCAGGTTGATGTTTTTCAATCAGCAGGCAGAGTTGCTGATAAATTATCTGCAAACGTACAGCTAAAGAATCTTTGCTGTGGGTAAAGATGGCTCCGTTATCCAGATGGATCAGCCGGTTTCCCTGCTGTTCTATGAACCCATAACCGGTCGCTTTGCTGCCAGGATCAATCCCTAGAATTCTCATATAGGCTCAAGGTTCAAGGTTCAAGGTTCAAGGTTCAAGGTTCAAGGTTCAAGGTTCAAGGTTCAAGGTTTAAGGTTTAAGGTTTAAGGTTTAAGGTTTAAGGTTAACCTTGTACCTTGCTCCTTGTACCTATTCTAAAATTCTCTCCATCTCTTCATCCGAGATGTCAAAATTTGCATGAATATTTTGCACGTCGTCATTATCTTCCAGAACATCGATCATTTTCATCAATGACTCAGCTTGCTTGCCCTCAACCGGATTGAGATTCTGCGGAATCATCGTCACTTCCGCCGATTCATACTTAAGCCCCTGTTCTTCAAGGTTATTTCTAATCGTTTCAAACTCAACCGGATCGGTGATAACCGCGATGATCCCGTCCTCTTCTTTAACATCTTCGGCTCCGGCTTCCAGGGCCGCTTCAAAAATGGTATCAAAATCATTATCACCACTAAAGATGATTTGCCCTTTGCGGTCAAACATGAACGCCACAGAGCCACTGACACCAAGGCTGCCACCGTACTTGTTGAAGGCGTGGCGGACATCCGCTACCGTGCGGGTGCGGTTGTCGGTCATAAATTCAACAATGATTGCAACCCCACCAGGCCCATAACCTTCAAAGGTGTCCTCTTCGTAAGTCACTCCATCAAGATCCCCGGTCCCTTTTTTGATCCCCCGTTCAATATTATCTTTAGGCATATTGGCTTGTTTTGCTTTGTCAATCGCCAACCGTAACCGTGCATTTGACTCAAGATCCCCCCCGCCAATTCGTGCCGCAATGGTGATTTCTTTGATAAGTTTGGTAAATACTTTTCCCCGCTTGGCATCTTGCGCCCCTTTGCGGTGTTTGATATTAGCCCACTTACTATGTCCAGACATCGGTATCGCTCCTTGGTTTATTTAAGGAAAGCGCCGGCATTGCCGACGCTTATCGTTGCTATTGACGTGAATTATACCAATTTATTGAAACTCTCAATAGTTGATAAGTTTTAGATTGTCAGTGACTCCGCTAACTCCTGCAACCTTATTCGTATCATCAATGACCGCCTGGCGTTCATTTTCGTTATAAATATGACCAGATAGAGTGACATGACAATCGACAACATCAATGTTAAACCAGATATCTTTGATTCGCTCATCATCAAGTCGGGCAATCTGGATTTTTTTCTGAATGATCAAATCTCTGATTTTAGTTTTGCAAGTCTGGTTTTTTTCAACTAAATAGGGATCTTTGATGGCTTCGATAATTAATCTAACCGCCATTTCATTGGAAACCCTGATGGTATTAATCACCATGTCATAATCAATCGGGTTGGTCCAATCACGGTCAAAGTAGTATTTGATGAAGCCGGCTCGCTGCTGATCGCTTTTACGAACTAAAGAACGAGCTAAATCGGGATCGATCCATTCACGTTGTGCCCAGCGTTCCACCCTTTCCTCAAAGGGAGCAATAACTCTGACGCGAAATGCACTGGTGATGCCGGGCAACAGGTCCTGACCACCTCGACCGTAGATGACAACATCTCCACTGAGTGCCTGTTCCAGCACAATCAGTTGAATGCGGTTCATATTCAGTTCAATCTGACGATCCAGATTTTCAACAAATGCCGGTGGTTTCTCATCGATCTGCTGTAGTGCTTCTTGCGACAGGTCATAGCTGTCAGCTGCAGCTCTGATAACGTCACCATCCACCAGAGTATATCCAAGCTCTTCAGCAACCTGATGGACAATCGGGATGCCGCCGCTGCCCATTTCTCGGGAAAAGGTAATGATTGCCATGTAAATATCTCTCCAATATTTGAAGGTTTCCAGTTGTCCATCTGTCACTACTTGATTCTATACAACAGCCAATAATGGCATGAATCGCCTTCAAAGCTCAAGTAGTTATGATGTTTTTATCACTTGTCTTGGGCCCGCTCGCTGGCTATAATTCTGCTCTTTATTTTGGAATGATTGGCGGGTATTTTATGAGCAGAAATCAGAACCCAGAGTTCACCTTGCAGTTGCAACAGCAGATTGATGCCGCGGCGGGAATTCCTTTTGCGGAATTCATGGAGCAAGCTCTGTACCATCCTGAATATGGTTATTACACGACCAGACGAGACCGGATTGGCAAGAAGGGTGATTTTTTTACTTCGTCCAGCGTCCATTTCTGTTTCGGACGGCTGATCGCCCGACAGCTTGAACAGATGTGGCAACTTTTAGGGCAGGAGAGCTTTATCATTGCTGAACAGGGGGCGGGGGAGGGATATCTTTGTCTTGATATCCTTGATGCTTTAGCAGCAACGGCTCCCCAATTTTACGCCTCTCTTGACTATCGATTGATAGAAATCAGCCCTGATAATCGACAACGCCAGGAAGAAATATTGGAGCATCACTTTGCGGCCGGACGTGTCAGTTGGTGTGAACTGGCAGATGTTCAGGGGATGCAAGGCTGTTTTATCAGTAATGAGTTGCTTGATGCCTTTCCGGTTCACCTGATTGAAAAACATGCCGGGGAGCTGCAGGAAGTTTACGTTGTTAATCAAGATGGTGGCTTTGGCGAAGAACTTCGCCCCCTTTCTACCGGTTTAATTAAAGAATATTTTCAACTGGTGGAAATTGAACCCGCCGAAGGCAACCGTTGCGAAGTCAATCTTGCTGCCGGTGACTGGATGCGCCAGGTTGCAGGGGTTCTCAAGCGGGGGTTTGTGTTGACAATTGATTATGGTTACCTTGCGAAGGAGTTGTATGCTCCCGATCGGCATGCTGGAACTTTGCTTTGCTATCATCAGCACCAGACCAATGAAAATCCCTATCAGCGGGTGGGTTGTCAGGATATAACGGCTCATGTTGATTTTACCGCCTTAGAAAAAATTGGCCGGCAACAAAATTTGGAGAGTCTCTATTTCGGTCAACAGTACCAATTTTTAATGGGTCTCGGCTTTCTGGAAATGTTGATGGAGTTAGAAAGGCTTGAAACCGATCCCAACAAAGCGCAGGCATTGAGGATGAATTTAAAAACCCTGATCCTACCAGAAGGGGGGATGGGTGAAAGTTTCAAGGTGCTTATTCAGGGGAAAGATGTTGGTCAGCCAACCCTCCTTTGCAGTAAACGTATCGGTGATATCCGTTTGCCAGCTGAAAATTAACAACAGAACTTGCAATATGGTCAGGATAGACGCTATACTTGACTAATAAACTCATAATTGCGGAGGAAATAACAGATGAAAGAACGTGTTCAAGAAGTTTTGGAATTAATTCGTCCCACCCTGCAGGCTGATGGTGGTGATGTTGAACTGGTAGATGTTTCGGACGATGGAACCGTCAGTGTCCGTTTGACCGGTGCCTGCGGCTCCTGTCCGATGTCGACGATGACCCTTAAAATGGGTATTGAGCGCAACCTGATGGAGCAGATTCCAGAAGTGAAAGAGGTCGTTCAGGTACGTTGATCCCCTGACGGCACAAAAAGTTGAATATAAAAAGGCTCGCAAATATATTTTGTGAGCCTTTTTCTGTTCAATATTTTACCCCTTGAACTATCCCAGTTTCATGGTTCGTAAACGTCTATGAGGCTGTCGGACTATCCACGACCC
This sequence comes from Desulfuromusa sp., assembly GCA_021157505.1. Taxonomy (GTDB): domain Bacteria; phylum Desulfobacterota; class Desulfuromonadia; order Desulfuromonadales; family Geopsychrobacteraceae; genus Desulfuromusa. Next base: position 16,935 of record JAGGWI010000016.1, read on the forward strand.
GGCTGCAAATCCGGCTGTTTGGCCCATATTTCAGCTCCTTTTCGACCAATAGCTACGGCTATTAATCTTAAACGAGCTAAAATCTGGCCTCAAACTTCCGAATTTTCGCTTCGGCCCGTATAGTCCGACAGCCTCCTAGAAGCGTTCCGTGCTTACTGTAAAACCTGATTTTTAACCAGTGACAAGATTTTCTCTTCAATGATGTCTCTTATTTTATTGAATTCTTGTTGATTCATATTTTTAGGATCTTGAATAGCCCAATCCTCCCTTTGTTTTGCCCTGATATGCGGACACTCATCACCACACCCCATGGTAATAGCAAAATCATATTCAATATCAGGAATGTCGCTGAGAGATTTTGATTTATGAGTTCCTAGATCATAACCTGTTTCTTGCATTGATTTAATCGCCTTCTCGTTGACCTTTCCTGATGCTCGTGAACCTGCGCTGTATGATTCTAATTTATTTTCCCCATGTATTTTTGCAAAGGCTTCGGCCATCTGACTTCGACATGAGTTTTCGACACAAACGAATAATACTTTCTTCATTGTTGCTCAGATCCGATTATAAATTCTAACGTCGCATTGTGGCGGCAAAAAGCATAATGATTTACCGGCGGCGCTCGTCAGGGGTTCTTGCCATTTTATTCTGTTCTTTCGTCAAGCAATTCCCGCAAGGGTAAAGGAAGATAACTTCTCACTGTTTGCGTTATTTTCCTTTCATTGTTTTGCCACAGCAGACCTAGATAGATGATCCCCAGACCGATAGCGGTCAAAGCGATCGGAAACAGCCAACTATCCTTAAAGACTTCATCGGCCAGATGACCCAGATAAATTGAGCAGCCAATCGCCCCGAAAACTACGAAAACCCGACGAACAATGACCACACCTGCCCCGATCAGGACCAGGTTGATGGAGAAATAAATAAACTTTGAAAGCTCACTGTCAGAATGTTGGGATGTCATCCCTCCCCAGAAGGTCATGACACCAAATAAATAGAGCCAAAAAGCATAATCCCCAGATTTTGCCGAACGAATATCTACCCAGAATGCAAAAAGAGTCATGGTCAGACCGAAATACATTGAAACCAGAGCACGCAGCTCAAAGGATGGTCTTTCTCCCGTTAACATGACAGCAATATCCATTGACGTGTACCAGAGAGTCACCGCAATAGGCATGAGGAGAAATGGATAACGGTAAAACCACACAAAAATAGCACCGACTGCCAAAGTTCCCAGCTCCAAATAGATCCAATGCCATTTGATGTATCGGTGATATTCACGATACATGGTGTCATCTGGCCACCACCCCATAGCTTGTTGCAGGCCGTATATTGCCAGCGGAGTTAGCGCCACTACAAAAGTTGCACAAATACCTGCGGGGATAACATAATCCTTTTTTTTGAAATTTTCGGTAAGTTTGCAGCCGATTCCTGCGTAGATCAGTGAAATAATGAGGATGCCCCACCCACCAAAGTTTTCCCAACCCAGGTTCATAAACAGGGTCATTGCGCCAATGGCAATCAACCCGCCCAGGTAATAAAGGATATGGGTGAAGTCAAAACTTGGCCCGGTGGATGGTAAGGCTTTTAAAAAATCAAAAAGATTATCGGCTTGTTTTTTGGAGAGAATGTCTTCGGCAACCGCTAACTCGAGTTTTTTCTTGGTGATTTTCATCAATTAAGTCCCTTAATCTTTTTTCTCTATTGGTACAATTTGAATATTTTGTCCATCGAGTTTTCTCTGCTTCCGGGATGGGTATTTTCCGGTTCTTGCGTGGCTATTTTGTTGCCAGATCGAGAACCTTATTTAAACGGAGAAAGTTGATAATATCCTGCTTGTCATCTGCTGAGACAGCTTCATTGGGGATGAAAAAGAAGGCTGCCTCCTTGAGATATAACAGCAGTCCCGGAGTCGCATCCCGATAGCCGTAAAATGTCTCCCAATTAAACTCAAACTCTTTCTCCTGCTCAACTCCGGCAATTTTATTCTGATCGATGGTGTAATCAATTGTCCCGGGAAATTGCGGTTTTGCTTTGATTTTTTTGACTGCTTTGTTGACCAGATATTTTCGGGCAAAAACACAGTAGAGGCCAAAGGCGATCATACCAAAGGCAACAAGATTGTTATCGAACAGTCCCAATAGACCGGCTACACCGACAACCCAGGAGCCGGTACCGTAGATAAAGCGAAGCTTGAACCGCTTGTCGGACATATAGTAGGTGTTATAGAAGGTCCGCCAGTCTTTTTCACTGAGGTCGTATTTTATTTTGATCGATTGGCTCATTGCTGTTTGTCCTCGAGAGATGTTCAAAAGGTGAATGATTTATTTACCTTATTGAGGGGTGCTGGTCAAATTTTTATCTGGAGTTGGTAATTTTGATTCACCCTTTCCCGTGTGACGCAGCCGGAGTGGAACAGCTGATTTGAGAATAAGAGCGGCAAATGTTTGAGCGAAGCGAGTTTTTGTCGATCCTCAAAACAGCTGTGGAATGAAGGGAACCCGCCATCAGCGGGCAAGGAGGTCGGGTGCCCTTTTCTGCTTACTCTTTTGTGGCACGACAAAAGAGTAAGGTGCCGAGCGGGGGCGCAACCCCGCGACCTTGAAGTGGTCAATCCATTATCGGGAAACTCACAAATTTTTGCGGGGCATGAAACTGCGGTGATTTGCTGGGACGCAAAATGTTTCACTTCTTCTGCAGGAAATTACTCAGCCGTAACAATATCCCCTGTTTCGTCATCAAAGCTCCATGCGGACAGAGTTCCTGACAGCAGAAACAGCGGATACACTGGTCGTAATCGATGTGTAATCGGTTGTTTTCAATCTTCATCGCTGCGGGTGGGCAGTGGGTGACACAATCGTTACAGAGGCGACAGAGGTTGTGGTCGGGTTCGGGACGGGCGGTCAGGGAGTGTCTCAGCAGGTGTTTCAGTCCCCCTTGGAGGCCAAAATTGACATCGGTCATTTTCGCCTGACGAAAACTGGTGATTTTCAGTGTTTCCAGAGGAACACCAAGAAGTTCCAGTTGTTTGAGATCGGTATAGGGGCGGTTGGTTGCGATAGCCTGCTTCTGTGTCCAGACCTGTTGTGACTCCATTCCGACCAGTTCGGTCGCAACCGTATCAATCGCCTGAGGATGACTGCCAGCCAGCAGTGCTCCGATCTGTACGGGATCACCACTGCCGGGACCTTCCCCCTCCATTCCGACCACGGCATCAACAATGGTCAATGCCGGTGCCAGCGTTTCGCAGAGTTCCAGCAACATCAGGGCAAAAAAAGCTTTATCTGTCCCGGCTTGCAGATGGAGGCGGGGTTTGCGCAAACCAACCACAGCACCGAACATGTTTTTTACGCCACAGGTGAGTCCTATCATCTGGTGGGTTTTCAGTTTTGGCAGATTGATAATAACGTCCGCTGCTAAAATTTCCTGGGCGACTTCAAGCTGATGAAATGTTCCACCGCTCGGGTGAATGGTGACCGAGGTCTCAAAAGGGGAAAACCGGCAGCCGGTCTCTTCTAC
>JAGGWI010000135.1 GCA_021157505.1 Desulfuromusa sp.
CTCAAATGTTGTATATACGTCTAAATCATCACTAATTTCATATAAATTATAATTGAATTTAGATGTAACTTTTTTAAATATTCTTTCTAAGTCTTCTTTCCCAAAAACAGATAGCTTCTTCTGGAAAAAATCTTTGGCAGCCTTAAGATTTGCAGTATATAGTGTTTGTTCAGGAACTTTGTCAGAGGTTGAAGACTCTTGCCCCAATATTCTCGTCTTGAAGTATTCGTCACTTGGATTGTCTTTTTCATATCCAAAAATATAAGATTTATATGCTTCATTATATTCCAGAAATAAAAATTTCTTTGTCCAGTCATTTTTACTGCTGAAATTTATACCTTCCTCAGCTTTGAAGCGGTTGAGAATTTCGTTAATTAGAATTATTGATGTTGTTAATCGCTGCTGACCGTCAATTAAATAATAGGCTTGAAAACCTCTTTCAAAAAGCCACAAATCATCCTGCCAATTTTCATTATTAGATACTGTGCTTTCTTCAATAGGTTCTATCGTTAGTAGTCCTGTGTAATGAATTTTTCCATTTTTTAAGTTAACAAGATCATCCCAAAAATCATCAAACTGTTCCATATTCCATGAATATCCCCTTTGAAAATCAGGGATCCTAAAGAATTTCTCATTGAATATTTCAGTTAAAGACTGCAATTTATTATTAGCCATAGATCAATTTCCTCTTAATAATATTATTTTTTTTGCTCATCCTAAAGTCTCCTGCGTTAGTCATTTTTCAATCATCACTTCCCCAAAAGAAGTCCAATTAATCCCCAACCCCAGCACCGGCTTCTCAGGTCGAGCTTTTACGATAGCAGTTGCATAAGCATCAAGCTGTTGTACATAAGAGGAAAAACGTCCTTCGCGATCATCGGTTCGGTCTGATTTGTGATCAATCACCCAGAAGCCTTCTTCTGTTTCAACAACCAGGTCAATAATTCCAGAGATGACACTGCCTGCTTTATTCTGGGTTAAAAAAGGAATTTCAGCACCACAACTGATTGGATTCAGGGTTTCTTTCAGCCATGTATTGAACGTTGTGACCTGATGGCGCAATCCCTGTTCCTGTTCACTTGTAAACTCAAAATCACAGGCATTCGATAGGCTTTCCAGATCAGGGCAGGACTCAATAACCTCATAGCAACGATGGATCAAAGTTCCCCGGTCAGCCTCATTCATATCAATATCAACCAGCAAATTATCGGCATAACTATAAGTTGATAACTTCAATTCTGGCAGATCAATGGGTTCATGACCTTTCATCGACGAAGGGGTGCTGGCTTCGGGGGTCAACTCCCAACTTTGCCCAACGGGGGTTAAGGCTCTGCGACCAAATCCGGATAATTTCTTGACTGATATTTCAGGTGGTCGTTTAAAAATATCGGGTTCTTCTCTGTCACATTGAAATACACAGGCCGGGTGTACTGAACCACCAATATTTATACTGTCTTCAGTGACTGACATATCAGTCCAGGATTGAAGCAGTTGCCAGTATGATTTTTGCTCATCGACAGATTGATAGGTAGGACACTCCAGAACAATCTTTTCACGCGCCCGACTGAGAGCAACATAGAGCACCCTTTTTGCATTTTCCTGCGTATCATTCGCATATTCAGCAAAAAACTTGTCACGAGTTTCGGCGGCGACAAAGTCAGGGTAAATTTCCAGATTTGCCTGTTCAAGAATGTTCCCTAGATTAGCAAAGCTGTCGTAGGTAATCTTTGTGTGGGGTAAATACTGCTTAATTTCAGAATCCATCCCGGCAACAATGACAACCGGCCATTCTCGACCTTTACTGCCATGCCAGGTGACCAATTCAACTGCATTTTCATCGTGAACTCGGGGGGCCGGTTGTTTATCATCCCGCTCAACCCTGCTACGTAGCCAAGCCAGAAAAGTTTTTAATCCGGAGCCGTAATAACCTGAGATAGCCAAAGCATCACGGTTAGCATGAATGAACTCTTCTGCTTCATCCTGCAAACGCAGCAGGTTCGCCCGCTGTTGATCTGCGTCCGGCCACAAACTGATCCGGGTATAGAGATCAAGAGTGGAAAAAACTTCCTGAATCAATTCTCGCACAGACAACTGATCCGCCTGTTCATGTAGTGGCAATAGATCTTTGATGAGAGGGTCTTCAAGCGTTTTTTTCTCGATAATCTCCTTGAGGGCTGACTCCAATGTATAGCTACCGGTTTCTGTCACGGCAATATACAGTTGGGCATGGCGATCATTACTGTCAGCGACAATACAAAGTGCATAATAAGCGATCTGGACAGCCCTTGATTCAAACCAACCGGCATTATCAATACGATTTGCAATTCCTAGTTGGCGTAGAGATTCTGCATATTTTTCCAGCCGGGCATGGGTAGGACAAATAATCGCAATATCACCGCCCCTTACACGGCGTTGATGTTTTTTATAACGATCAAAAACAACCTGTTCCGGGTCATCCAATAAGGAATAGATATAACTGGCAACATGTTGTGCCGGTGTCGTTTTGTTACCATGGCGTGGTTGGGTGTGGAGATTTAAAACATCGATTGGAGAAAGTGAACTGGGATAATCAGCTTTAGATTGCAAATGGATGTAATCATTTCTAAATAAACCTGCGCCCATATCGTTGATCCAGTTCATCAACGATTTTTGTGAACGCCAGTTCTGACTTTGAGGATTGCAGGCATCCGGAGATTGGAGAATCAATTGCTCCATCAGACGAGGGTCTGCTCCCTGAAAACCCATGATCGCCTGCTTGAGATCACCAACAATCAACGTTGGAACATTGCTGGTTCTTAAAATCCAGAGGAGAGCAAATTGCAGCGGGTTGGTATCTTGAAACTCATCAATAACCAGACAACCCACCCGTTTAAGTAAAGAAGTACGAACATCCTCCTCATGCAGCAACAGTTCATACGCCATTGCCAGCATATCTTGATAATCAAGCAACCCTCGCTTCGACTTTTCCACCTCATAAAGATCAAGGCTTTTCCGTGCCGTATTCAGTAAAGATTGAATATGACTCAAAGCTTGCTGCAACGGTCCAGGATGTTGAGGAAGGTTTGCCGCCGCTTGAACAACTTGAGCCGCCAGATCATCATACCCATCGGGCAGCTGTGAACCACGTTTAGACTCACGCAATTCCTGTAACTCTTTCCACAGATTCCAGCGTTGCAGATTGTCTTCCCGGGTCGCTAATTTTAAGTTTTTATAGTCTTTTTGTAATGCTGCCGAAGCACTTTTATTTTTAGGAAACAGGTGAGATAAATCTTCTGGAAATTGTTTCAGCAGGCTCTCAACGGATAGCTGCAACAA
>JAGGWI010000066.1 GCA_021157505.1 Desulfuromusa sp.
GCAAAGAAACCACTGCTTAAGGTTGCTCAGGCCAACACGATTGCTTATAAAGCGGGTCTGAATTACGCTGAAACCACTATTATGTTTCAGGAACGTTATGATCTGGGTGCAGCACAGATTGAAAAAGGCCTGTATCGCAACATTACCGGCAACGATGCTGCCGCTCTGGCGATTGCAGCCGCTGGTGAAAAATCTGGTTTGCAGCCTTTCATTGGCTCTTATCCGATTACTCCAGCTACCGACTTGCTTCACTATGCTTCTGAATTTAAGGATATCGGTCTGGTCACCATGCAGATGGAAGATGAAATCGCTGGTATCTGTACCGCGATTGGTGCTTCTTGTGCCGGTAACCTCGCTTTTACTACCACCTCTGGTCCGGGTCTGGCACTGAAAACTGAAGCTGCTGGTATGGCTATAATTCTGGAAGTTCCGCTGGTTATTGTTAACGTTCAGCGTGGTGGTCCATCTACTGGCCTACCAACAAAGACTGAGCAATCTGATTTACTGCAGTCGATGTTTGGTCGTAACGGTGACAGCTATATGCCGATCATTGCTGCGAACAGTCCGGCAGATTGTTTTGATGCCACTTTCCAGGCTGCCAAGATTGCCCTGAAATATCGTACCCCGGTCATCGTTCTTACCGATGGTTATATCGGTCAGGGCAGCTGCCCGTGGAAAGTACCAAAAATGTCCGAACTGGAAGACCTGAGACCCTATGTTAATTTCTGGGTCCCAGAAGCGCATCCGGGTGAAGAATATGTTTCTTATAAGCGTGATCCGGAAACTCTGGCTCGTGATTGGGCCATCCCGGGAACCAAGGGGTGTCAACACCGCATTGGAACTCTGGAAAAAGATGAGACTGGTGCCGTCAGTCATGATCCGATGACTCACCAGAGAATGACCGAATATCGTAAAGCCAAGGTTGATAATCTGGCTCAGGTTCTTCCTGGCGTTGAAGTCAACGGTAAGGAATCCAACAAAATTCTGGTTATCAGCTGGGGTGGAACATATGGTGCTGTAAAAGGGGCTGTTGACCGTATGATCGCAGATGGTAAGCCGGTTTCAGGTATTAACCTGCGCTGGGTATGGCCTTTCCCGCCAAACTTGGGTGAAATTATCAGCCGTTTTGACAAGGTGCTGGTGCCTGAGCTCAATATGGGGCAACTCAGCCTGATGCTGCGTGCCCAGTTCCTGGTTGATGTTCAATCTCTCTCTAAGGTTCAGGGCGACCCCTTCCGTGAGTACGAGGTTATCGACAAAGTTAACGAAATGTTAGGAGAATAAAACCATGGCAGATACTCAACTAACTAAAAAATATTTTGCTTCAAATGCTGAAGTAAAGTGGTGTCCGGGTTGCGGCGATTTTGCCATTATGAATGCAGTCCGAAGCGGTATGGTTGCTGCTGGCAAGCCCCGTGATGAAGTCGCAATCGTTTCCGGTATCGGTTGTTCCAGTCGATTCCCTTACTACATGGAAACCTATGGTTTTCATACTATCCATGGTCGTGCGGCAGCGGTTGCTTCCGGCATGAAAGTGGCTAATCCGAAACTGGATGTCTGGGTTATCTCTGGTGATGGCGACTCCACAGCGATAGGTGGTAACCATTTTATTCACTCAATCCGTCGTAACCTTAATCTGAACTACGTCATGATCAATAATCAGATCTATGGTTTGACCAAGGGTCAGTATTCACCAACTTCTCAGGTTGGACAAATTTCCAAGACCAGTCCGTATGGTGTTCTTGATTATCCGATGGAACCATTGAAGGTTGCAATCAGCTTAGGTGGAACTTTTGTTGCACGTGGCATAGATAAAAACATGAAATTAAATGAAGAAATCTGTGTCCGTGGTGCTTTGCACAAGGGCTTCAGCATGATGGAGATCTATGCAAATTGTGTTATCTACAATGAAGGTGCCCACGACAAGCTGACTAACAAAGAATCTGGTGCTGACTACCATATTGTCCTGCGTCATGGTGAAAAGATGATATTTGGCACTACTAAACAATATTGTCTGGTTCAGGACGGGTTTGGGATCAAGGCCGTGAAAATTGATAAGGCGGATGCTGCTGATATCCTCGTTCATGACGAGAGAAATGTAGAAATGGCATCGCTTCTGTCAGGGATGCGTCCCGATGATGGTTTGCCGGTGGCGTTTGGTGTTCTGTTCGCTGACGACAGAAAGAAAACCTATGATGATATGGTCTATCAGCAGCTTGATGCTATTAAAGTGAAACGTGGTCGCACCATGGATGACATCATGCAAGAAGGTCATACTTGGACAGTTTAATTATCAAATAATGTAAATGTTATATTTTCAGGCCCCGGTTGTTTTAACGACCGGGGCTTATTTTGCTTTCTGTCAAAAAATATGGAGATGAAATTGAAAAGAATTTTTATTTTAATGCTCTTGTCAGTTTTTATTGTTGCTCCGGTATCTGCCGAGGATCAATTCAAAACCAAACAGGAAAAACTTGGTTATGCGATCGGCATGAATATTGGTACCAATATGAAACAACAGAAGATGGATATCGATGCAGATCAACTTGCTGCTGGTTTAACCGCAGTGTTGAAAGGTGAAAAAACCGTTCTGACAGAAGCAGAAATGGGTCAGGTTCTTGCTGCGTTTCAACAGGAAATGCAACTGAAGAAGATGGCTGATATAGCGACAGCAGCAGCTAAAAGTGAGGAATATCTGATAGATAATGGAAAGCAGGACGGAGTTGTTATATTACCCAGTGGCCTGCAGTATAATGTGCTTCAAGCAGGGACCGGTGCAAAGCCCGCCGCTGATTCCAAGGTCGAAGTTCATTATCGGGGTTCTTTGATTGACGGGACTGAGTTTGACAGTTCGTACAAACGTGGAGAGCCTGCCAGCTTTCCGGTTAATGGTGTTATTGCTGGCTGGACTGAAGCTTTGCAATTGATGCAAGAGGGTGCAAAATGGCACCTGGTCATTCCTGCCGATCTGGCTTATGGAGAGCGTGGGGCACCACCAATGATTCCACCAAACTCAACATTGATTTTTGATGTCGAATTACTGAAGATATTATAGGATTCCTTCAAAATTTGATTCTTCTGGCCCTGTCAACGTGAGTTGACAGGGCTTTTTTAGTCTATTTTTGGTAAAAGTTGACTGAGTACTATGAGGACGATAGTTGCGAGTAGAAGTAATTCAAACATACGGTCTCCAAACTTTGAAATTAGTTATTTTGTGGCTAACTTCAATGTATATCGACAGTGTGACATAATAAGTCATTGTATGTCTGTGTTTCATTATCTACCTATCTTTTGAGGTGGTTATTTTGTCCGGCTGAGTTACATATTTGCCCTGATCTGTTGATTGACAAAATGGTGATAAATCGTATACAGTATGCAATATTTATGATTTAAAAATGGATTTGTCAGCGTGCCGAAAATTGTTGACGAAGCGTTAATCGTGCAGCCTGTGCTGCGAAACTGATACTTGGAGGAGAGAGATGATCGAAGCTTATCTGAAACTAGAAGAAGAACGGAATGCTCAAGGGATTCCAGCCTTACCTTTAACTCCTGAACAGACCACCGGAGTTTGCGAGCTGCTGCAGAATCCTCCCGCAGGCAAAGAAGAATTTTTACTCAATCTGCTGACTGAGCGGATTTCTCCCGGGGTTGATCCGGCTGCTGAAGTCAAAGCAGCCTTTTTGTCAGAAATTGTTGTTGGTACCAAGTCCTCCCCATTGATTAACAAAGTTAAAGCGGTACAGATTCTCGGGACCATGATAGGTGGTTACAATGTTCAGACGCTGATCTCTGCTTTAAGTGATGCTGCTCTTGCTGATGAGGCGGCTACGGCTCTTTCATCCATGACCTATGTTTATGATGCAGCCAAGGAAGTGATTGAGCTGGCCAAGAGTAACGCTGCGGCAAAGAAAGTTGTCAATAGCTGGGCAAAAGCTGAGTGGTTTACTGCTAAGCCGGAGTTGGCTGAAACCATCACTGTCAAAGTATTTAAGGTCGAAGGTGAAATCAATACCGATGATTTCTCTCCAGCCGGTGATGCCTGGAGTCGTCCTGATATTCCTCTCCACACTCTGGCAATGGGTAAAACCCGTTTCCCTGGTGGCATTGAAGAAATTGCCAAGTGGCGTGAAGCTGGCCATCAAGTTGCTTTTGTTGGTGATGTGGTTGGTACCGGTTCTTCCCGGAAGTCGGCTTGTAACAGTGTTCTCTGGTGCATTGGTAACGATATCCCGGCCGTTCCAAATAAACGTCGTGGCGGTATCATCATCGGTAGTGTCATTGCCCCGATTTTCTTCAATACGGCTCAGGATTCTGGTGCATTGCCGTTAAAGATGGATGTTTCTAAAATGAACATGGGTGACGTTATCACTATCAATACCGCGAAAGGGGAAGTGACTAACGAAGCGGGGGAAGTGATTTCTACATTTGCAATCAAACCCGATACGGTCACTGATGAGTTTCGTGCCGGTGGGCGGATTCCATTGATTATCGGTCGTTCGGTGACGACCCTGGCATGTGCTGCTAACGGTGTGGCAGAGCCAGATATCTTTGCCAAAGCCGACAATCCCACTCCGAAGGCGAATCAAGGTTACACGCAGGCACAAAAAATGGTTGGTCGTGCCTGTGGTGTTGATGGCATTCTTCCCGGGTCCGCATGTGAGCCAATTATGACCACCGTTGGTTCTCAGGATACTACCGGTCCTATGACTGCTGATGAGATCAAAGAGCTGGCATGTCTTAAATTTAAGTCACCGATGTTTATGCAGTCATTCTGTCACACCGCTGCTTATCCCAAGCCTGCTGATGTAAAAATGCACAATACTTTGCCAAAGTTTATCTCTGATCGTGCTGGTGTCCCATTGAATCCAGGTGATGGGGTTATCCATAGCTGGTTGAACCGTCTGTTGGTTCCTGACACTGTCGGTACCGGTGGTGATTCCCATACCCGTTTCCCGATTGGTATCAGTTTTCCAGCTGGTTCCGGTCTGATCGCATTTGCCGGTGCCCTTGGCTTTATGCCACTCGATATGCCTGAATCAGTTCTGGTTCGTTTTACGGGTGAACTGAATGAAGGAATCACCTTGCGTGATGCCGTTAATGCTATCCCACTGTGGGCTATCAAGCAGGGTTTGATGACAGTGCCTAAAAAGAACAAAATCAATATTTTTAACGGTAAGATTCTGGAGATGGAAGGTTTGCCAAATCTCTCCGTTGAACAAGCTTTTGAGCTGACAGATGCCGCTGCCGAGCGATCTGCTGCTGCCGGTTGTATCAAGCTTTCTGAAGAGAGCGTCTGTACTTATCTGCGTTCAAATATTGCTCTGATGGAAAGTATGATTGTAGATGGTTATCAGGATCCACAAACACTGCAGAATCGTATCGATGCAGTCAAGGACTGGCTGAAAGATCCTAAACTGATCGAAGCTGATGCCAACGCTGAGTATGCTGCAGTTATCGAAATTGATCTGGCTGAAATCACTGAGCCAATTCTGGCATGCCCGAATGATCCCGATGATGTCAAGGTGCTGTCTGAAATTCAGGGGACTGAAATCAAGGACATTTTTATTGGTTCATGTATGACCAATATTGGTCATTTCCGTGCGGCTGCCAAAATTTGGGAAGGGCACAAGTTTAACCCCGAGGATCGTATCTGGATCTGCCCACCCACGCGGATGGATCAGTCCAAATTGAAGAGTGAGTCTTACTTCGCTATCTTTAATCAGGTCGGTGCACGGATTGAAACACCCGGTTGTTCTCTGTGTATGGGGAATCAGGCACGGGTTCCCGATGGTGTCAATATGTTCTCAACCTCAACCCGTAACTTTGATGACCGGATCGGCAATGGGGCGCAGGTCTATCTCGGTAGTGCTGAGTTGGGCGCTGTTACGGCATTAAATGGTAAGTTGCCGACGCCGGCAGAATATCTGGCTGTATATAAAGAGAAGATTTCTCCATACAAGGATGAAGTTTACGACTATCTGCAATTTGATGAGTTGGGTGAATTTGACGCTGTTTACAAGCGTTGTGATATTTAGTCTGAACATTGTTATCTAATAGAAAGGCCATTCCTGTATGGAATGGCCTTTCTACTTGTTGCCTGACCTCCTGTGGGTATTTGCATGTGCCGCAACCTCTTCACACTTCTTACGGCTCTTATCCTCTCTATCCTGACACCTGTTTCAGTCCGGGCTTTTGATCTGCTCCCTATCGAGTCAGCTGGTTTGGATCTGGGGTTTGGCTACCGTTCCGATAAGCTTGACTGGAGCATCTCTAACGGGTCCGATGGGGGGAGCCCTGATATTCTTTCGGAACTGACATGGGACAACCTGCACATTTTGCAATTACAGGGGACCGGTTGGCTTGAAATAGGGGAACTGCCATTTCTAAAGAGAAATTCACTGCTTATAGCGACTATCTCGTTAGGTAAAATCTATAGTGGTGATGTCCAGGATTCTGATTATGCCAGGGATGGACGGACCTATGAATGGTCTCGTTCGGTGAATGATGCGGGTCACGGCATGACGGCTGATTTTTCTGCTGCTTTCGGGCCAATTTTTGAGTTAAAAAAAGGTTCAGGCATATCTGTCACGCCACTGGTTGGATATGCTTTCAATATGCAAGCTTTGAAAATGTCTGATGGGGAGCAGGTGATTTCTGACAATATTACTCGTCAGCAGTACTTTCCAACTGCAGGTTTGCCACCTCCTGTCGGTAAAATTTCAGGCTTGGATAGTACTTATACCGCTTATTGGTACGGCCCCTGGTTGGGGCTCAACACCGATTATCAAGTTAGTAGACAATTAAAAATGACGGTTGGCGTTGAATATCATTGGGTCGATTATTTTGCCCAGGCTGATTGGAATTTACGCTCTGATTTTGACCATCCTGTCAGCTTTGAGCATGATGCCAACGGAACCGGCGTTGTTTGGAATTTCAAGGGACGATACTTGATCGACGAGAAGTGGTCATGGTTGTTAAAAGGGAATATCCAACGTTGGAAGACCAATAATGGTACCGATAGAACTTATTTTGATGATGGGACGGTTGGAAAAATCCGTTTAAATAAAGTCACTTGGCATTCTTATGCTTTAACAACGGGGCTGGAATATTTGTTCTAGGAGGCTGTCGGACTCCTAGCCGTTGTTAGATGATTTGAAGGTGCGCTTGATCCATTGATGTAGAATGGTCGCCAGTAAAATGATGCCAATAATCAACCCGAATTTAACGGATAAACTCTGAGCCTGTTGCCAACTTCGTCCCCCTAAATAACCGATCCCCGGATAACAGATTCCCCACAAGATAGCACTGATCAGTGCGTAGCCACAAAATGGTCGTTTCGGCATCCCCGATAGCCCGGCGATAAATGGTGTGATGCCGCGAATGGGACCGAGAAATCTGGCAAAAAAGATACTTTTGCCCCCATGGTCAACAAAAAAACGTTCGGCACGTTTGACCAACTTATGATGTTTCTGAAAACTACGGAGTTTTAGTAGCTTTGAGCCATAATAAAACCCCAGCCAGAAGCTGAACAGATCTCCCAATAATGCTCCGCCCGTCGTCATTATGATCAGCAAGGTTAACGAACATTTTCCCTTTAAAATTAAAAAACCGGCAAAAACAACCAGAGTGCTTCCCGGAACGAGCAGGCCAATCATTGGGACTGACTCAGCAAAGGCAATCAAAAACAAAATCAGGAGATAAGTGCCCCCGTCAGGAAGGAATTCCATAAATTGTTGGAGTAAATGTTCCATAATAATTTCAGGGAGTTGGGGGAGGCTTAAAAACTCCCCTCTTTGGTAAAGAGGGGCTGGGGGAGATTTTTTACCTCAGATCAATTCCGGTTCAAACTTTTCTTGCCAGCGATCAAAAACTCTCACTTTATTTTTACCATATTTTTTTAAATTTTCACGAATTTTGGCTGGAGATTTTTCAAAATTGCGATTTTTATTGCCCTTGGAGTAAAACAGATCAGCGTAACAGATAATTTGTTCTTCCAATGTTTCTGGTTGCATATCCCGGGCAGGGAGGGGTAGTTGTTGCTGGCGAATTTCATCTGCAGTCAGGCCAACACCAATATGCCTTTCACAAACCCTGGCATGCCGGGGGAAGCCCTCTTTCTCCAGGATCTCTTTTCCCTTTATTCCGTGTTGCAGGTAAGCTCCTTTTCCATGGCAGCCAAGTTCCGGGGTGTCGGTCAGGATCATTCCAATATCATGCAACATTGCCGCTTCAGCAATAAATTGTAAATCAATTGAATCCCCCTGAGACTGTAAAAATCGACCAATCTTTAAAGCTTTTCGGGTGACCAGACGACTGTGGTCCAATAGAATCTGCCACGCCAGCGGGGTGTTGGAGTAGTACTGCCCGATGAGTTTTGCCGGGTAGATCACTAATCTTTCCAGTTAATGCAGGCTACCGGACAGTTATCCATTGCTTCCTCAATCATCTCTTCTGTATCACCCGTCGGATTGTGAATTCCGGCCAGATGTTCTGAAACCATATGAAATACTTTTGGACAGATACGGGTGCAGGTTTCACAGCCAATACAGGTGTCCTGATCTAAATAGGGAATCTTGCTCATGGTGTTTTCCTTTCAGGTTATGAATTATTGCAAAATAGTAGCAATGTTGGGACGATTTTTCAACATTTTACCCTGTTTGGCAAACCCTCAGTTCTCTTTTTTTCTAAGCTATGGTAATTTAATGAGAATATGTAATGCTTTTTAAAAGTGAGGGTGAGTATTGGCAAAGGCAGTTGGACTCCGAACAGAAATTTTAATAACTTTAACCCTGTTGTTGGGTGCTGCATTGCTGCTGGGGGGGATCATGATGCTGCATTTAATGGAGAAGGGGCTGTTGGAGGAGCGTGTCAACCAGCTCAATTCCCTGACCCGGGTCATAGCTCACTCATTTGTTATTCGAGATGTTGATCCCAACCATCTTTTCTTACAGCCAGAAAATGAGAAGCTGCTCAACCAATTATCGGGGCAAGTGCATTGCGATGCCTGGTGGGTTTATGATCGTGATCTCAATTTGCTGGGTTCATATGTTGCTGAATCGAATCTGCCCCTTTCTGCTTCAAGGCGGCAGATGGCAAAGTTAACTGGCGAGTTACAGCAGCATCTCAACTTTGTCCCGTTACTGAATCTGCTCGATAGCTCAGATTCATCGATCCATTTTATTGTGCCGATAAGGAACGAAAGTCATTTCTCCGGGTTGTTGGAGTTACATTTTTCACTTGCTGATATTCGTTTAACACTTTTGAAGTCACAGCAGGTTCTGCTGATTTATATCCTCCTCTATGGAGCTGTTTTGGTCTTTGCGGGCTATTATTTGTTGCAGCGGAACATTATCAAGCCTGCTCGGAATCTACTCAAGGCAACTGAAAATGTCCGGCATGGTAATCTTGAGACCCGCTTACCAATTGCTGGACCAACAGAAATTGCCCAATTGGCTATAGCCTATAATCAGATGGTTAATTCTCTTCAGATCAGTCGAGGTGAAACAGAAACGTATATTGCTTCGCTGGAAGAAACTAATCAAAAATTGCAACAAACTCGTGATGAATTGATTCGTAGTGAGAAATTAGCGTCAGTGGGCCAATTAGCAGCAGGTCTGGCACATGAGCTGGGAAATCCTCTTGCGGCTTTGATCGGTTACCTGGAATTTTTGAAGCATAAAATTGCATCAACTTCAGATAGGGATATTATCGAGCGTTCTCTGGTAGAAACGAATCGGATCAATTTTCTGGTTGGAGAGCTTCTTAATTTTTCCCGGCCTACAGAGATCACTCAAATAGAACCCGTCGATATAACGATTGTATTGAATTCCAGTGTCCAATTATTGAGAAATCAGGGGGGCATGGTAAACTCTGAAGTAAACAATGAGAGGTTAAAGGCTTTACCTGCTATTAGAATAGATCGGCACAAGCTGCAGCAGGTATTTATTAACCTGTTACTGAATGCTGTGCAGGCTTGTGACCCGCAAGGTAAAATCACCCTTTCCTCCGGAGTTGAAAACACCACTGTTTGGGTGGGGATCAAAGATACCGGTTGCGGAATTCCTGCTGCCGATCTGGATAGAATCTTTGATCCGTTTTATACAACCAAAGCCCCGGGGGAGGGGACTGGTCTCGGTTTGGCGATCTGTCAGCGTATCGTTGAGGAGGCAGAAGGGTCCATTGAGGTTGATTCAGAATTGGGGAAAGGGAGTTTCTTCAGGCTTATTTTTAGAAAAATCTGTTGATTTGATCTCTGCTACCCTGCAATTTGAAGATAGAGTCTAAACATGGTGGATAAAAAGAAGCTCCTCGCGAAGATGTTGAATGGGATTTCTTTGGAGTCTGGTCTGGACACTAAGAGAAAATGGATAGGGATGAAAGTATCAAAAGGTTTCACCTTAGTTGAAGTTATCGTCGTTATGGTTGTTATTGGTATTATGGCGGCAATCGCGATCCCGGGCTATCTCAATTGGTTACCCAATTACCGGTTAAAAGGGGCTGCCAGTGATTTGTTTTCCCATATGCAGAAGGCAAAACTTGAGGCGGTGAGGAGAAACACCGATATTGGTATCACCTTCACCACTGTGACTCCTCCCGCAACCGGTGGCAGCTATCTTGCTTTTGTCGATGACGGTTCTGGTCCTGGTGGCATCAAAGGCAATGCTGTTCAGGATGGGAGCGAAGCGACCTTTTTTCGAGTTGCCATGCCGGTATCATGTTCTTTGGAGAATGCTAATTTTTTGGGTGCTCTAGGATATAATGCCAAAGGACTGCCCTTGAAGGGTAAACTTGGCAGTGTAGAGTTACATGATGTTCGTGCTACTAAATATTATAAGATGAGCCTGTCAACTTCAGGCTATGCAAGGGTGGTAAAAGAGTAAGTTATACTAGGTATTTTGAGCTGGCAAGCTGAGATGTAATTTATGGTGCAACTAAAAATAAAAACAGTGACTGCTGTTGGTCATTCTGGTTTTACCCTGGTCGAGCTGCTGATTGCCTTGGCCATTTCCGGTGTACTCATGACCGCCGTCTATGCCACCTTTCAGGCACAGCAGAATAGTTATCTGGTCCAGGAACAGGTTGCCGAGATGCAACAAAATATTCGTGCCGGGATGGATATCATGGTGAGCGAATTAAGAA
>JAGGWI010000235.1 GCA_021157505.1 Desulfuromusa sp.
CCTTTATCGGCAGAGATTCAGGGGTAATAGATATCGAAATATGCAAAGGGGAAATGTATTCAAATATCTCCATCATCGATAATGGGATCGGCTTTGATCTGGATAAAGATTCTTCAGAAAAGCTGGGGCTGCTTATTGTGCGACGGATTGTAACGGAAAAGCTCAAAGGGAATTTATCTACAGAGTCCAGTCAGAGTGGGACCAAGTTTCTCTTTGATTTCCCATTAAGTCAGCTGACTGCTGACACCATGTAACCGACTCAATTTTCGACCTCTCCCTGAAGGTGGGAGAGCTACAAATCAACAAAAAAGTTTCGTCCACAACGGCGTGTACGAGTAAGGCATCGAGGCCTGAGTTTGCATTCTGATTGTTTGCAATTTCAGGCTTTTTTTAAATTTCAGGCTTCTTTTTATGATAGGGCTGCAGTGAAGGAACAAATTCTTAGTGTCGGAATAGACATCGGGACGACAACAACCCAGTTGGTGTTCAGTCAACTCACTCTGGAGAATACCGCGTCCCTGATTTCGGTGCCACGGATAGAAATTATTGGCAAAGAGGTGGTCTTTCGGAGTGAGATTCACTTTACCCCCTTGAAGTCGCAACAGGAGATTGATGATAAGAAAATCCGGGAATTAATTGAGCAGGATTATCGTTCTGCGGGGATCACCCCGGAACAAGTCCAGACCGGTGCCATCATCATCACTGGCGAGGCGGCTAGAAAGCAGAATGCTGAGTCGGTTCTGCGAGCTTTGAGCGATCTGGCTGGAGAATTTGTCGTTGCTACAGCCGGACCGACACTGGAAGGAATTATTGCTGGCAAAGGGGCAGGAGCCGAGCAAGAGTCAAAAAAGCGTGGCGCAACAGTTGTCAATCTGGATATTGGGGGGGGCACCACCAATATTGCGGTATTCAGAAATGGTGAAGTAATTGATACCGCTTGTCTGGATATCGGGGGAAGGCTGATCCGTTTTAGTGATGGGCAGCGGGGTGAAGTCAGCTATATTGCTGATAAACTTCGCAGTTTGACCCGTTCCATGAATTTGTCAGTGACAGAGAATCAGACCCTGAATGGTGGGGTTATCGAAACCATAGTAACCCGGATGGCAGGCATTCTGGAGGAGATTCTTGGGCTTGTTCCAGCATCACCGCAACTGGCGACTATGCTCACAGATCATGATCTGCAGCGAGATTATCAGATTGATTACGTCTCGTTCTCAGGGGGAGTTGCTGACTGTATCCAAAATACAAATAACGGTGGAGATTTTCGATATGGCGATATCGGTGTGGTTCTTGGCCGGGCGATTGCCAATTCAAAAATTCCTCAGCAGCTTAAGGTTCTTCAGGCCGTTGAGACAATTCGGGCGACAGTGGTTGGAGCAGGATCGCACACCACCGGTATCAGTGGCAGTACTATCTCGGTTTCCCCCGGGGTTTTGCCAATGCAAAACATCCCGGTGCTGAAACTATCTGCAGAAGACGAAGCCCTGCCACTGGAACAGTGGGGTGAAGCAATTCTCCGAAAAGTGCAGTGGTTCAATCTGGAGGGGGAAAAGCAGAGTCTGGCTCTGGCTTTCAGTGGCAGCAAAAATCTTGGTTTTGCCGAGGTAACAACCCTGGCAAAAGAAATTGTTCAGGGAATGAAAGAGGTCCTCTGTAAAACCTGTCCTCTGGTTGTAGTGATTGAAAAAGATCTGGCAAAAGTTCTGGGACAAACTTTGCGAAGCCAGTTGGAATTTAAAAAAGATGTTATCTGCATTGATACGATTAAAGTTGAAAATGGTGATTATATCGATATTGGCCGGGAACTCGTTGATGGAAATGTTGTTCCTGTGATTGTTAAGACGCTGGTTTTCAATAATTAAAACGTAGCTGAGGAATCGTCATGAGATTGAAAACAGTACTGTCCGGGATAGTCTACGAATTCAAAGACCTCAATGAAGTTCTGGCAAAGGCCAATGAAGAGAAGTCAGGTGACCGCCTGGCAGGTCTTGCGGCCGCTACGGTCGCCGAAATGGTTGCCGCCAAAGAGGTGCTTTCTCATCTGATTCTGGCTGATTTGAGAAACAACCCGGCGGTTCCCTATGAAGAAGATGAGGTGACCCAACTCGATCAGGATGCCGTCAATGAAACCATCTACAATGAGCTGAAAAACTTAACCGTTGCCGATTTCAGGGAATGGCTGCTCAGCCACACGACCTGTGGTGGGGATATCATCAGGGCCTCGCGCGGGCTCACCTCTGAAATGGTTGCTGCCGTTACCAAACTGATGACTAATCTGGATTTAATCTACGCGGCAAGTAAGATCAATATTCTCGCCCATTGTAATACGACCATCGGCGAACCAGGCGTACTTGCGTTCCGCCTCCAGCCCAATCATACCACCGATGATCTTGATGGGATCAGAATCTCCACTTTTGAAGGGTTAAGCTACGGAGCTGGTGATGCGCTGATTGGTTTGAATCCGGTCAACGATACCGTGGAGTCGCTGTCTAATATCCTGCACATGTTTCAAGAGATCAAAGAAACCTATCAGATACCGACTCAGAATTGCGTGTTGGGTCATATCACCACACAGATGGAAGCGGTCAAAAAAGGTGCTCCTGCCGATATGATTTTCCAGAGCATCGCTGGCAGTGAGAAAGGCAATACCGCCTTTGGCCTGAACGGTGCCATCCTCTCTGAAGCGAAGGATCTGATGCTCAAAAAAGGGACGGCTACCGGCCCGAATGTTATGTATTTTGAGACGGGTCAGGGGGCTGAACTCTCCTCTGGCGCTCATCACGATGTCGATCAGGTCACAATGGAAGCCCGTTGTTACGGATTTGCCAAACATTTTGACCCCTTCCTGGTCAATACCGTGGTCGGTTTTATTGGCCCCGAGTATCTGTATGACAGTAAACAGGTGATTCGTGCCGGACTGGAAGATCTGTTTATGGGGAAATTAACCGGGATTTCCATGGGGGTCGATGCCTGCTATACCAATCATATGAAGGCAGACCAGAATGATATCGAAAATTTAGCGGTTCTGCTGGGAACAGCGGGGTCCAACTACTTGATAACTGTTCCGCAAGGGGACGATATCATGTTGAATTATCAATCTCTGGGATATCATGAAGCGTCTGCTCTAAGGGACCTTCTCAACAAAAGACCGATCCCAGAATTTGAGTGTTGGCTTGAAAAAATGGGAATCTACGAAGAGGGGCATTTGAGCAAAATTGCCGGGGATGCTTCACTATTTTTTAGTGGGTGAAATACTGAAAAGAGGTCATTGTGGAGATGGAAGCTAAAATCAAACAACTGATTGAGGATGTTCTCAGAGAAATGGGCAAGGGCTCGGGTGCCTCTCTGGAGAACAGTGCCCCACAGTTGCCTGTTGAAGAACCTCTGGCTGATCTGACAAAAGAAGATTTAAAAGAACAGCTGCTGGTGCCTGATCCATCCAACCGGGAGGCCTATCTAAAATTCAAAGGAGCAACCGCATCACGCATTGGCATCTGGCGTACTGGCTCCAGATATCTGACAAAATCACTGCTCCGCTTCAGGGCAGATCATGCCATCGCACAGGATGCTGTCTTTAACGATGTTTCAGTAGATTTCATAAAAG
>JAGGWI010000117.1 GCA_021157505.1 Desulfuromusa sp.
AGACACCTGTGGTGTCGGGCGCTGCGGTGGTGCCTGTTTATGCTGGTCACAGCCGGTTAGTAAAAAACTGCTCAGTAAAATCATGAGCAGTAAACCCCATTGAATAAAATTAGATCCAACTTTCTTGCGTTGCATTAAAAAACCTCCAAAATTGGTGAGTGACAAGAGACGACGTATATAAGTTCCACTTATTAATGTTTTCATTAAATGAACTACCCCGCAGCAAGCCGCGGGGTATCAACAGCTTGCAACCTTTGCTAATTCGCGAAGGCTGCAAGCTTCGGGGAATAAAACCCGGTCAAAGAATATTCAAGAATGAGTGAAGACTCATTCTTGAAGCTATTACAAATACTCAATTCTCCACTCGTCGAGGAGAGACTAATCTCCGACTATGCCTTGATGGCGTTCCAGCAAGCTTCAGCAGTTTGCTGAATGAGACAATCGTCAAGAGTCACAAGCCCGGACAGCGAATCCCGTAATAGAAAAATAATCGGTCCAAAGGTCATCGCGAGGTAGAGCGATAAGGGTAGGTCTTTAAGCATCCCCTTTGTTTTACCAGAGAAAAGGTTTACAAACGGGTTAGATAAATCCACGCTGTCATCGCTTAAAAACTTTGCATGCTTTTTATCACTGCCATAGGGCGAGCTATAATACTGCTCAAGAAATTTAAATTCTTGAGGATGTTTATTCAGATATTCAGTCAGACTTGTGACCAATTGAATAAATTCATCCCGACCAGACAGGGTAGGGTCGGCACTTTCTGTAATTGTTTTTTGAAGGGTATCATCCACCATTGAAAATACCGCATGGATGAGCGCTTCTTTGTCATCGAAATAGCGGTAGATACTCCCGACAGCAACCCCCGAGCGTGTTGCCAGTTGCGAAACCGGAGAACTGTGAAAACCATTTTCCGAAAACTGTTTTAATGCAGCATACAGGATTACATCAGATTTATTTTTGTGGGCAATTGACATATTTCACTCCTCGAAATGAACGTTCCGTCCGTTTTATACGGAGTGTTTTAGATTGTCAATAAAAAAATTATAGTCTGGTTGGAAAGGTGGTAACGGATATAATTATCTGTGAGTTCTGAGAACTATTTTACGGTTCTTTCATCCCTCTCAAAAAACCAGTAAAAAGCAAACATCAACCCGGGTGTCTTGGCAAAATTTTCATCAAAAAGAAATTCTCTGGCTTGGCTTAATGGAACAAATTCCAGAATAATCTGCTCATCATTAATTCCACCACCGGTGTGAATTTTCATTGATTCATCAATCGTGGTGAAAAACAGATGCTGCTGACTTCCGGTGACTCCAACATTGGTAAAGAATGAGCTGATTTTTTCCAAGGCCGCCAAGGGGACAGCATAGCCGCACTCTTCATCAATCTCTTCCCGGATAATTTGCTCCAGAGATACCTCTTTGTCAACAATCCCGGCACATAGCTCATAGGTACAAGTACGGTTGTGGGTCATATAAATGGGGGGACGAAACTGCTTCACCAAAAGAAAGGCATTTTTATCACGATGGTAAAGTAGAACAGAAACGCTGTCGTGACTTTTAACTGCCTCCCAGGTCCGTTCATTCCCATCTTGAAAATAGCGCAGTTGTACGGGCTGGACAAATTTTTGCTCCTGCTGTGGGATGATAGAGAAGTTGGTGATTTTAAAAGGCATTAAATTTCCTATAAAAACAGCTATCTATAGACCTACATGGGAACAATTCCATCCCCTGTTCTAATAATCATGCCTTAGGCATAAGCTCTTTTATCTCTTTATCAAACACTTCCCAAACTTTTTCACTCAGCTCAGCCATAAATTTGGGGTCAGCGAGGTTTGGCAGTTTAATATGGGGATTCGGGTTGTTTGCAGCTTCTGCGGGGAGGCAGAACTCTTCTTTGGTATATCCTTGGCGGAACTCCATGGCCATGGCACGAAGAAAGGAGCGACGGACGGCTTCCTTGATTTTTTCCGGTTGGATATCAAGATTAAAATCACTCTTCAAACAGTCAGCAACCATCCGGGTTCCAATCCCCTGGGTAATATCGAAAAACTTACACAGCCCGATCAGGTCGAAACCGACAATGTGCAGCTTGTCCTGAGTGATCGCCTGTACCCATGAATCGACATCCGATTTCCCTTCGCGGATCAGCAGTCCATAAGACCCCATTGACATGTGACCACCGGCAACTGCCCAGCAATAACCCGGGTTGGTTTCCGGCTGATAAGAGGGAAGTTCAAGCCCCTTAACGTGGTAGGCGTAGTCGGTTTCACCCATCAACTCGGAAAGGCGCATCGATCCTTTGCCGATTCCGGGTAATTTTCCTTCTCCTGTCCAAACAATTAATTCATAGATTTTTTCGTAATCACCAAAGGTTGCACCATTGAACAGTGGCTTTTCAGGATGGCGTTCATTGTAGGAAAGGGTATAGGAAACGGTAACCCCGAGGGAGATAGCATCCATGCCGTAATTGTCGCATAAATGGATGAGACGGCCCGCCTGACCGGCGTCATGAACACCGATGTTGGTGCTGAGTAGATTGAGAGGCTCATAATCAAATTTGGCAATAAA
>JAGGWI010000197.1 GCA_021157505.1 Desulfuromusa sp.
ACCACCGCTCTCAGGGACAATACTTTCCCGACTGGGTGTTTTGCGTTGTCCTGTAGTGACCCTCTCCTCCACCGCAGGAATTGTTTCACTTGCAACAACCAGATCGGCTAAAGAGGCCAAGTTATGTTCCGGCACTGAAGTTTCTATCCCTGCTGTTTCTGCTTCAAAATCGGTCAGTAGCTCCTGCGGAATTTCAGCCAGAAACCGGCTTGGAGGATTAAATTGATAGGTTCCATAAACCCGACGACGGCGAGCATGTGACAAGTAGAGTTTCTGCATCGCCCGGGTCATACCGACATAACAGAGGCGCCGTTCTTCGGCCAGATCCTCCCCCAGAGCACCGGAGCGGGAATGGGGAAACAACCCCTCTTCCATCCCGGTCATAAAGACCACCGGAAACTCCAGTCCCTTGGCAGAATGGAGGGTCATCAGGGTGACTCGCTGCTGGGTGGCATCATACTTATCGAGGTCAGTAATCAGGGCAATTTGCTCCAGATAATCATGCACCGAACCATCAACCGCAGCGTGTTCTTCCATTCCAACCAGAAGTTGTTCCAGGTTCTCCAGCCGCCCTTTTGCTTCCTGGCGACCATCACTGGTCAAAGACCCTTCAGCCTCTTCTCTCAGGAGTGGCCCATAGCCGCTCGCATCGATCAATTCCGCCATCAATTGAGGATATGGTATCCGTTCCAACCGCGCAGTAAAATCATCTATCAGTGCCAGAAAAATTGACACCTTTTTGGCTGCAGCTCCCTTTAAAGCGTTATCTTCCAACGCTAATCGGCAAGCAGAAAGAAAACCGACCGACTCTGTTTCAAATGCGGCGATCCGCTCAACTGTTGTATTGCCAATTCCCCGCGCCGGAACATTGATGATCCGCCGAACCGCCAGTGAATCATTCGGATTGACCAATACCCGCAGGTAGGAGAGGGCATCCTTGACTTCCAGACGGGAGTAGAACTTCACCCCGCCGAACATCACATAGGGGATTCGATTGCCGCGCAGAGCCTCCTCAATCGCTCGTGACTGAGCATTGGTTCGGTAGAATACTGCGATATCGCGTAAACTAAACCCCTGACTCTGCAGCCGGCCAACCTCCCCGGCAACAAAACGGGCTTCATCCAGATCATCGGGAGCAGCTTCAATATGAATTGAATCCCCTGCAGGATTATCGGTCCAGAGCTCTTTTTCCCGTCGATCAGGATTATGACCAACAACTCCCCCTGCAGCCTGGAGAATTGTTCGGGTTGAACGATAGTTCTGCTCCAGACGAATGATCTTCACATTGGAAAAATCGTGATCGAAACCAAGGATATTGTCAACTTCGGCACCCCGCCAACGATAAATTGACTGGTCATCATCACCGACAACGCACAAATTTGTTTCGGCTCCCAGCAGCAGTTGCATCAATCGATACTGCACTCTGTTGGTATCCTGAAATTCGTCAATCAGCAGGTGGGAAAATCGCTCCTGCCAGCGCTGCCGAACCGACTGATTTTCTTCAAACAAACGCACAACCAACAACAGTAAATCACCAAAATCGACCGCATTGGCAGATTTCAGTTTCTGTTGATACTGGGCGTATAATTCTGCTAGAAGTTGTTCATCAGTTCCCATATCGTCAAGGGCCTCAGGGAGAAGACCTCGGTTTTTGGCCCGATCAATAAAAGCGGCAATCGCTCGGGGCTTCAGAACCTTTTCGGAAATCTGCTGCGATTTGAGGAGGTCACGCAATAAACGCAACTGATCCTGATCATCGTAGATGGTGAAATCGCGACCGTAACCGAGATGGTGAATTTCCTGACGCAGAATACGGGAACAGCTCGAATGGAAGGTCGATATCCAGGGGAGTTCACCCGATCCCAATAATGTTTCAAGGCGCTCGCGCATTTCTGTCGCCGCCTTATTGGTGAAGGTCACCGCCATGATCCGCCAGGCAGGAACACCGCGCTCACAAATCAAGTGAGCCACCCGATGGGTCAGGGCACGGGTTTTACCGGAACCGGCCCCAGCCAGTAACAACAGTGGTCCATCCTCATGGAGAACCGCCTGCCGCTGTGGCTCGTTTAATTCTTTCAGCAAATCAGACATCCTCTTCCCCCAGAGTTCGCGTCATCAGCGCCCGATTATAAGCGGAGACCATGTCCCGGCGAGAAATAATGCCGTACAGTTGCCGATGAGTGTCCCGATCAACCACCGGAAGTTGTTCAATATTACGATAGCCGATTTTACGCATCGCCGTATCGAGATCTTCCTCGGCATGCACAGTGATGACGTCCTTGGTTGCCAGTTCCTTAATGACCACCAGATCCATCAGCTCCTTCTCAAACACCACCCCCATAAAATCCTGAACCGAGATAATACCGGTGAGTTCTCCCAATTCATCGACAAGTGGAAAGTTGGTATGATGGGTCTGTTGAATAAACTCGGCAAAGCACCTCAAGGTCATATTTTCAGGGACAGTCTCAACCCGGTGGGACATCACATCACCAACCGCAAGTCCCTTCATAATATTGCGCTCTTTCCCCGCTTCCAGATCAATTCCGAGACGGCTCAACTCCACGGTTTCCAAGCTGTCTTTTTTCAAATGTCGAGCAAAGGAGGTCCCGATAACACAGGCCAGCATAATTGGAACAATAACCTGGTAGCTGTCGGTAATCTCAAACAAGAGGAAGATGGCAGTCATCGGTGCGTGGGTTGCTGCGGCCAGAAAAGCTCCCATTCCGACCAGGGCGTAGGCTCCCGCTGAAAGATCTGCGGCCGGGAAAATTAATTCCATAACGTGCCCGTAAGCCCCACCGGCAACCGCCCCCAAAAATAGACAAGGGGCAAACAAACCGCCCGGCATTCCTGATCCAAGGGTAATTGACGTCGCCACCATTTTAGCAATAATCAACAACGCCAACAGATACCAGGGGTGGTGACCGTTCAGAACCGTACCGATAAATTCATAACCATTCCCAAAAACCTGTGGCAGACCGATTCCAATCATCCCGACCACCAAGCCGCCAAGGATCGGCTTACTCAACCGGGGAAGTTTAATCGCACCAATCAGATCTTTAATTTTATAGTGGAGGCCGATAAATCCGGCAGCCAAGGCACCGATCAACAATCCAAGCAGAACATACAGCCCTATTTCCCAATAATTGGTCATAAAATAGGGGGGGGCCACTATCTCTGACACATCCCCCAGCAACGCCCGGGAAACAACTGTCGCCATCCCGCTGGCGATGACAATCGAGGTAAAGCTGGCCACTTCAAAAGAGGAGAGGAGAACAATCTCAGTCGCAAAAAATACTCCCGCCAGGGGAGCGTTAAAAGTTGCAGCAACACCAGCAGCGGCACCACAGGCCACCAGAACCTTGACCCGGTCGCCACTCATTTTGAACATCTTACCGAACTGACTACCAATAGTTCCACCGATCACCGCAATCGGTCCTTCCTGACCAGCACTCCCCCCGGTTCCGAGAGTGATAGCAGACGCCAATCCCTTGGTAAAAAGCGGTCGAAATGGCAACTTGGCACCTTTCAGGTTAACCTTGACCAGAAATCCGGAGAAGCCCCCTTTAATATCTTTGGCAAACAGTATCAACAGGGGAAGTGCCAACAGACCGCCGATGGCAGGAAGAAACATCACCAGAATTCGCTGAGTTGACCAATGCTCAAGAGAAATATCAAAGAGCTCAAGACTCTGTTCAACAACCAGCCAATGGATCAGATCAATGGTTTTACGAAACAGGTAATTCCCCAAGCCACCGAGCAAACCGACAATCACCGCAAGA
>JAGGWI010000024.1 GCA_021157505.1 Desulfuromusa sp.
ACTTTGCAGGAATTCGAAGAAAAATGTTTGAGCTGAAGGCGAGTTTTTTTCTTCGCTGCAAAGTGCAGTGTAATGGAGGGGACCCGCCAACGGCGGGCAAGGAGGTCGGGCACCTTTTTCTGCATACTCTTTTGTGGTGTACAAAAGAGTATGGCGACGGGCGGGGGCGCAACCCTGCGACCTTGTAAGTTGTTAACCCGTTATCTGGGGACGCGTAACTGCGACCATGGCCCCAGATAACTATCTTAACCTAGCGCTGTTCGGGACAGACCTAAGGTCAGTCCCTTTGAACTATCGATCACTTGAGAAAGGATAGTGATGTTTTCCTGGGATTTTACAATCACAATGATAATCGTCGCAGCAGCGGCTTATTATGTTGCACAAAGTATCTACAAAACCGCCAAAAACGCCTCAAAAGGCTGCTCTGGATGCTGTTCAGGTTGTTCATTACAAAAACTGGATACTCTGATCAAAAAATAATCAGCCACGGGTTCAGACTGAACTATTATTCATTGGTCAACTGATACTTCTCCAATTTATAACGCAAGGTTCCGCGCGGCACATTCAAAATACGAGCGGTTTTGGCCACATTCCCTCCGGTAATCCGGAAAGCTTTTTCAACCAGCTCCTTTTCGACCTCTCCAACGACATCATCCAGAATAATGCCTTCCGGTGGGATTTCATAATTGAAAGGCATTTTACTCTGGGGTGCCTCCCCCCAGATTTCACGCGGCAGATGGGCCGGTAGAATTTCATCAACATTATGCATAATACAGATGCGTTCAACCACGTTGCGCAATTCCCGCACATTTCCCGGCCAATGATAGCGCATCACCAGATCAAGAGCTTCACGGCTGAACCCCCGTATTGACTGGTTGAACCCTTTACGGAAACGTTGCAAAAAATACTCGAGTAACAGGGGAATATCCTCACGCCGCTCTCGCAACGGTGGGATGTGGATTGGAAAAACATTCAAACGATAGTAGAGATCTTCACGAAATTCTTTGTGTTCAATCGCACCCTTCAAATTGGCATTAGTGGCGGCAATAATTCGGACGTTGATATCGATATTGCGGTTGCCTCCCAAGCGGCGAATTTTAAGATCTTCAAGAACCCGCAACAGTTTGACCTGGAGGCCCATATCCATCTCACCGATCTCATCAAGAAAAATGGAACCGCCATCAGCTTCTTCAAATAAGCCTATTTTCCGGTTTTTTGCATCGGTAAAAGCACCGCGTTCATGTCCAAAGAGTTCTGTTTCAAGCAGATTGAACGGCAGCGAGCCACAGTTTATCTCAACAAAAGGTTGCTCGCCACGCGGTGATAAATTATGGATTGCCTGAGCCACCAGCTCCTTTCCGGTGCCACTATCTCCGGTAATCAACACCGTAGCCATTTCATGCTTGGCCACTTCTCGAATTTGCTGAAAAATATGCAATAATGACGGGCTATTACCAACCATATTGATACCATCAGCATCACGGGAAAGACGCTTGACTTGACGTCGCAGGCTCTGAGTTTCCAATGCCAACTTTACAATCAGATGGATCGCATCAGCCTTAAACGGTTTTTTAATATAATCATAAGCACCGATTTTCAAAGCTTCAACAGCACTCTCAACGGTTCCATAGCCAGTGATAATAATAACCAGAATTTCAGGATCAACTTCACGCATTGCCCGTAGTACATCCAGACCACTGCTGCTGCCCAGATTCAAATCGAGAAGCACCAGACTGATCTCTTCCTCAGTTACAATCTGAATAGCTTCTTCTGGTGACTCGGTCGAAATAGGTCGGTAACCATCTTCAGAAATTATCCGCTCCAGATTTTCCCGGATAAAGGCTTCATCATCAACAATTAGAATTTTTTCCATGGAAGAGCGTTCCTTTTGATTTCGGCAGAGAACGATATTTTCTGCTCTCAGTTAGTGCCAAAACGACATTAGAGGTAGTTTGTCATCAGGATTCTAACATTTTCTGGCAGGTTGTCACTCAAGTGTGGAGGGTCAGGTCAGCCCATTTGCGTCAGCGGCAACAAAATTGTAAACGTTGACCCTTCTCCCAGGCTGCTTTCTACCTGAATATCGCCACCATGATCAGAAATAATATTATAGCTGATGGCTAATCCCAACCCAGTCCCCTGCCCTTTACTGGTAAAAAAAGGTTCAAAAATAAGCGGCAGCTTTTCTGCAGAGATTCCAACGCCACTATCACTGATACGAATCATCATTTTATCCATGCGCGTTTTAACTTCGACCCTGAGGACACCCCCGTCCGGCATGGCATCCAGAGCATTGTTCAGTAAATTCAGGAAAACCTGTTTTAAACGATCGGCATCCAGCATAATTTCCGGGAGGTTGTCCGCCACCTCTTCAAGCAGCTTCACCTCTTGCTGCTGGCACTGCTTACGGATCAAAAATAGAGACTCCTGAAGGATATTTTCAACCTTCCCATAAACCAGCTTAGGGGTGGGTGATGACGAAAAATGTAACATTTCATTGACCAGCGATTCCAGCCGTTCTATCTCCCCCAAGGCCCGCCGAATCAGTTGTTGTTGATCTTCCTTGCCGAGCAGACGATCGTGCAGATCATCCAGAAGCAGGCTGACTCCGGTCAGCGGGTTACGCACTTCATGGGCTATCCCGGCTGACATTCTTCCCAGCGAAGCCAAACGATCCATCCGGGCCATCTGCTGCCGCATATCAACCCGCTCGGTCAAATCCTCAATGGTCAGCAACCAACCCTCCTGCTGACGGAAACTTAAAGGAAACATCGTCATCAGATAAGTCAGCGTTCGACCTTTCCTTTCCAGCGGTACATATTCACGAAAGGAGCTGTTTTCTCCCGCTTGATTTTCCAGAAACCACTCACGCAGGACTTCGTGTAATTCGGGCCACTCAACCAACAATTTTTCCAAATGACAGTCTTTACCTGGCCGCTCAATATTCAATATTTGGCAAGCATGTCCATTAGCTGACGTGACCATGCTATCAGCATCAAAAGTAAGCAGCCCGATTTCTATATTTTCAAAAACGGTATCTTTAAAGTTTCGCTCCCGCAGGATCTCTTTACGCGACCGCCGCAATGCCTGCAGCGTATGCAGTAATCGCTGCCGTCGGCCGTTCAGTTCTGCCACCATAGTATTGAAAGAATCGGCCAATACGCCAACCTCATCATTAGAGCTGACCTTGACTTCAGCGGACAGATTGCCACGAATCATTCGCCGGGTTCCTTCTGTCAATAAAAGAACCGGACGGACAATACTGTTGGAAAGAAAATATGCGGTGGCAATAACAAACAAGATGGTCAGCGAGATAACCGCCCACGACTGAATCAGATAATTACTGATCTCACTTTGAATCAGCAGTGACGTTGCTTCTGCCGGTTGATGAAACTGGTCAATTTCAGCACCGATAGTTACCCCACCGAAGACATTATAATCGCGGTAGACCCCGCGGTTATATTCGATCGGAGCATAGGCCATAATTTTATTGGAACCACCAACATTAACCGTTTCAACAACCCCGGATTCACCGCGAACGACCGCAGCGGCAACTTGTGGATAGTTAGGATGGATAAAATCAGCAGCAAAAAGATTAAAAGGGATGCGACCTGAGAGGATATCCTGCTTTGAAGTTTCAGCACTATAAGCGGGCACCAATTGCCCAGACGGGTCATAACCACGGATATCCCAATATTTCGGATGGGCAATCATCCAGCCCTGATCGTCAAACATAAAGGCGTAATTTCCACTGGAATATGAAGGAAAGACGACTTTTTTATCCTCAATCGAGGAGATATGCTGGGTATATTCCATCAAATGGCGGTGATCGAGAGATAGGACGACAACTCCCTGAAGGTCACCATTCTCCCAGATTGAAGTGGAAAAGCGGATCACCCCCTGATACAAAGCTCCCTGCACTGCCTCCAGAGGTGTTTTTGCCCCCTGCAGCTGATCATTACGACTCACATACCAGCCATGCAGGCGAGAAACCCAGAGCTGACCCGTCTCTAATTGAACCGCCTGGTTGAAATAATTTTCACTCTTATAGGTTGTCTGGGCAGGATCAGAAACATCTCGATAGTCGTGTGAAGGGTGTCCGGCAACAATGCGTATCAGTTCATGCCCATGAGGATCGATATAGGCCAACTCACTGTAAAGTAAAGCTCTCTCCCGAACTTCAACCGGCTTATCATTGGTTCCCCGGCGATACCAGAGTTCACGCTGGTGACTCCGACTGAAATTAAGATAGTCCGACTCGGTTTTCGGTAAGAGTGATAAGTCGAGCAGATCACCTTCAACCTCCTGTAGAAATGCAGAGACTTGCTGCGCAACCATCTGCGCTCTGCTTTCAAGAGCTTTGGCCGCCTGAGCATCCAGAACTTCCGTGGTCCGCTGCCGCAATAAATCTTCGACCAGACGTAAACTATGCTGAGAATTGAATAATAAAAAACCCAATGGTACCAGAGAGAGTAACAGGAAAGCTCCAAGAACCTTGGTGTGTAAGTTAAAATGAAACATGGGACAGATTATAGATGAATTTTTGAAAAGTGAATACAGAGGATAGAGCTTAGATCAGCGAAAAAAAGTTTGGGACAACGCCCGACACAGATCATCAAAATTTTACTTATTGCGGGAAACAACATAATCAGCAATGATAAAAAGGGCCTGACGCGCTTCACAATCGGGGAAAATAGTCAGTTGCTGTTTTGCTCGTTCAACCCTCTCTGTAGCTCTAGAGCGAGTGTAATCAATACCATTTTTTGCGTCAATCAGAGCACACACGTAGTCGAGATCCTCTTGATTCAATTCTTCGGCCTCAATAATTCTGGAGACTTCCTGACGTTCCAACTCGGTAGAGTCAGCATACGCATGAATCAACGGCAGGGTCATTTTCCCCTCAAAAAGATCATGCCCTTTTTCCTTACCGAAATCCTCTTGATCTGCAACATAGTCAAGAGCATCATCCATCAACTGAAAAGCGGTACCAATTTCCAAACCAAATTCACGTAATGCCAGCTCTTGCTGTTTATCAACCCCGGCAAGAACTCCACCAACCTGACATGCAGCGGCAATTAAAATTGCGGTTTTATCACGAACGACTTGCAGATAACGTGCTTCATCAACTTCGAGATCACAGGTATTAAGCAACTGCCTGATTTCACCCTCAGCCAGTTGCGTGGTGGTATCAGACAGGATCTTCAAAATTTGCAAACTTTCCGAATCAACCATAATGGAAAAAGATTTAGCAAACAAAAAATCACCAACTAATACCGATGCCTGGTTACCCCAGACCGAATTCGCCGACCGATTTCCCCGGCGCAAGTTGGCACTATCGACAACATCGTCATGCAACAAGGTTGAGGTGTGGATAAATTCAATCACCCCGGCCAGATCAATATGCTTATCACCCTGGTAGGAACAGAGGCGAGCACAGAGCAATAACAACATCGGACGCATCCGTTTCCCGCCACTGGAAAGGACATATTCCCCGACCTGGCTCACTAACTGGACGTCTGAAGCCAGATTCTTTTTAAACTGGCTTTCAACCGCCTGCATTTCATCTTTCAATAGCGCAATAACTGTTTCCATAATCTTTATATTACCTTAAATAGTGGCGAAAACCAACTCCGGCAGTCTCCTAGAGAGGCGGTCAAAACTTTTTTACCACAACCAGTGATCATTCAATTCATTCAGAAACTGGTTGTACCGGGGTAAAGTTCTTTGT
The DNA here is from genome assembly GCA_021157505.1 of Desulfuromusa sp. Classification (GTDB taxonomy): domain Bacteria; phylum Desulfobacterota; class Desulfuromonadia; order Desulfuromonadales; family Geopsychrobacteraceae; genus Desulfuromusa. The sequence continues at coordinate 5,729 of JAGGWI010000024.1, forward strand.
ACCATTATCCCAACGATAAGCACCAGTCTCCCAGATCATTTCAATTAAATCCCAGTCCAGATTTAAAGATTGGGCTTCTTCGGTCAAATCGGATAATTCCAAAATTTCCAGATCATCAATGATCCAGTCACCATTTTTATCGGTCCAATGAAACGGCTCCAGTTGCATGGTTCCTACCGATTGGACCAAAGCAGAAGACCGTTGTCCCTCAGGATTGGCTATTAATTCACCTGAGATTGTCAGATCAGAATCAGGTTCAATAACTTCTGGCACCTCAAGAATATAATAAACAGCTGTTTTCAAAAGTGGTTTTCTGAAAATCCAACGCGCAACTCCCGTATCTGCATCAAGATGCGAAACAACTGGCTCCGATTCGATTAAATGCCATCTTGGCGGAAATGTTTCTTTAAGAATCATCCCCCTTAATGGTTTTTCAGCGGAGAGTTTAACCTGAATCAGAATTCGGCTACCGGGGGCAGCAAAGGGGGGCAGAAATCTTTTTGCCTGTAAAACGGGAACAGCCGAAGGGGGATCGGGCGGCAATAGCAGAAAAACAAGTGCAGCCAGAGTCACACCGAAAAGGAGCAGAAAATAGATCCAATTCTGTTTTTTTGATTTTCTTGACATCTCAGCATCGGGATTATCTGCCACTTCCTCTTTTTTAAGGATCTCTGCTAAGTCAACTTCCAAACCCTCGGCTAACTTCAGAGCATTATCCCGCAAGATGGTTGGATAGCGATTATTTTCCCAACGCGAAACGGTGTCAGTTGTCACCCCGACTACTTTTGCAATATAAAGCTGCGTCAGTCGCTTCTCTTCACGAATTCGACGAATGACGTTGCCATCGATGGCAACAGCTGGTGGATTTAATGGTTCCATGCGGGTATCCAGAAGGATTGGGAATAATTTCCGGGAGTCTAACAGAGAATTTCCAGCGCTGTAAACAACGGAATATAGATAGTTTAGCAATAACAATTCGGCCCTGATCACATAACATAACTAACTGATATTACATAAATACAACCCGACATCTGACGATATTACAATCGATGTCGAATGAAATCAGACAAAAAATATGAAATTATCAATGACAGGAACCAACTACTCAAAAAGGAGGAAAGCGATGAAAAAACTTTTGATTATGTTAACTGCCACAATTTTAGTTTTAACTGTTGCAACAATCGTTGTTGCGGTGACAACTGGTCCAGAAGAAATCAAATATACACCAAAAATGGGGACCGTTACTTTCAACCACAGTGCACACCAAAATCAAGCTGATTGCGTAACCTGTCACCACACCGGAGATTATGCTCAGTGTAAAAGTTGTCATGGTGTCGATCCGAAGGCACCTAAAGCTAAAAATGCCTATCACCAGAGTTGTAAAGAGTGTCACAAAGAAGGTGGAAAAGGGCCGACAAAATGTAAGGAATGTCATATCAAATAGTGACCCAGTGCTCTGTATAGTTTAGGGTGTACTGGGTACTAGAAACTTCACGGTTCCGCAAAAGGGCCGATTCTACTTTAGAATCGGCCCTTTTATATATCTTGCATACCGCTTACACGGCATGACATGAAACTTTAATTATTTTTTATTCATTTATTTTTATTTCTTAGTTGACATTAATATTAAGCTGGTTATAATAGAGACAAAGGTAAGAAAGATCTCTCTCAAGAAGGTTTTTGCCCCGTGTTCACCCTCCTGACGCGGGGCTATTTTTTTACCCACCCCCCCGCTTCAACTCGTTCTTACCGCTCTACCCTGCTATTTTTGATAAACCACGCAATAACGGACCGGGACAGATTGTCTGACAAATCCAGATCACAGCCCCTTGAATACCTTCAGCAGATGAGGAACCAGTTGTTTTTTACGTGAAAGCACCCCTTTCAAGCGGTAGATATTCTCTGCTTCCTGAGGATAACCGATAATCAGCGGCAACTCACTCGGTCCGGCTGTCAATAACAAACTATTTTCCAGCACAATATCGGTGACCAATAGTGCCGCCAGCTCATAATTCTTTTCTTTCTGGATTTTCAGTAATTCAGCCATTAGTTCATTCTGGCGCTGGTAGAAGGAATGAAAATTGACCACTTCGACCTGCCCTAAACCTAGCAGATAGTCACCAACTCCGTACTCTTTGAAATCGGTAAAAATCAATTTCCTGACTGGAGTACCACTGGCCATGGGACTTCCGGCAGCAAACAACTGAGAGCCAAACTCCCGATGATCCAACCCGGAGATCTCTTCCAACCAGGGAACCAGTTTGCGATCAATTTCTGTGGTGGTGGGTGATTTCAAGATAACCGTATCAGAAAGTAATCCAGCCAGCAGCAAGCCGGCAATTTTCTTCTCAGGTTCAATCCCGGCTTGTTGATAGAGAGTTGACACCAGAGAGCAGGTACTTCCAAGGGGTTGATTTATGAACTTGATCGGTAAATCAGTATGAAAGTTGCCGAGGCGGTGATGATCAATAACCTCTATAATTTCAACCTTATCGGCTCCTGGAACCGCTTGTGCCAATTCATTATGATCAACCAGAATCAGCTTGATCGGTGATTTTTTTAATAAGTGGCTCTTGGTTGCAACACCTTCTACCCGGCCATCAGCAGAACAGACAATGGCCCCCGATCGTTTTCCATGAATTAATTTCAAACGGAGATCTTCGAGTAAGTCATTTGGCTTCACCACCAAAAAATCAGCTTCAGCCAGAAGTCCAACCGGGGTTGCCATCCGTGTCAACCAGACACAGTTGGCCGTATCGTAGTGACTTACCAGGATGGAGACATTATTTTCAGCCGCAAGGGCGAGCAGTTTCTCATCAACAGATGATCCTCCTGAAATAATCAATAAACGGACCCCGGCGGCAACGGCAAGACGTTGAATCCCGGGACGATCGCCGGTAATGAGAATTGTTTTTTCGGGGATAATTTCTTCGACCCAGCGACTGAAACTTGCTTCACGCCTGGCACCCACATGAAGATCCAGCTCTTCTAACTGCTCAGGATTTGACAAATGTTGTGCTGTCGCACCAAGGCAACACTGAATCGAGCTGATCGAGGCACGAATACGCCGCATTTTTTCCGGTTCAGTTGGCACCAGAAAAAACTCCGTAGCTTGCTTTAACAGCAACAGACCCTTTGCTTGCCCGGTATCATCAACCACAGGAAGTATCCGGATACGGTGCCGATGATAAAGCTCCATCGCTTTCGACATTGGCTCTGATTGATGAATTGAGATCACCTTTTCAGTGACAACATCTTTGATCCGGGGATGGACATCGGTGAGTAATTTGGGAACATCAACTTCTAGATGGTCCAGTACATATTGGGTCTGATAATTGATTGTTCCGGCTCTGGCCGCTCTGACTCCCGTCAGTCCCTGCTGACGACACAACTCTGCATAGGCGATTGCGCTGCAAATCGAATCTGAATCCGGGTTTCGGTGACCAATCACAAAAATCTTATCAGCTTCCTGCACGGTAGCCCTTTCCCGGTTCATGGCAAGGCTTGAAATTTGGCTGCCATGTTTCCATATTTAGAACGTTATTAAAACTGTTAGCGGTGGTAATTATCTCACTGAAAACAATCATCTCTTGACGAAAAAGTGTCTTGCTATTAATATCCATATATTCAAAATATACTAAGGAGTTTACTATGACCGAAGCAACTGAAAAACAACCGTTTGAATCTGATCATAGCTGTGATCGGGAATCGGAAATCCTGAAAGTTCTAGGTCATCCAATTCGCCTGAAGATAGTTGCAGGGTTGATGTCACAATCGTGTAATGTTAAAAAAATATGGGAATGTCTCTCTCTTCCCCAGGCTACTGTCTCCCAACACCTCGCACTCCTGAAAAACAAAAATATTATTACTGGGCGACGTGAAGGGGTTGAAGTTTACTACCAGGTCACATCACCCGAAGCGATTCGGATTGTCGATGCTATTTTTGGTGATTCCTTTTCTTGTCATTAGCCTCCAGTTAAATCAACAAAAAACGGCCGTCTATATAGACGGCCGTTTTTTGTTGATTTGAACATTAATTTACTTACCGGAACGAATTGTCGCTACGGTTTTCCCACGGATGCCCCAATTTTCCGCGGCAATTTCCTCGATAATAACGTGAGTCGCTTCAGGGTTTTTACCTAAAACCTCCTTCATAACGACAGTAATCCGCTCCATCAATTCTTCTTTTTTCTCAGCACTGATCCCTTCAAGTGCACGTACAGTAACTACTGGCATTTCACAGCCTCCTTTCAACACACTTTGCAAACAGAATAATCTAAGTATAGCCCGATAATGTAAAAATCAATAGTCAAATCATTCGAACAGGGTGTTGAAAAACGTTTTCGAGGGCTTGAGTGCAAGGCGAAAATTGCCGAAAAAGCGCAGTTTTCAACCAGTAAATGAGCATTTTGAGGCAATTTTCAACACAGCAATCGCAACGCAGATAGTTTTTCAACAGCCTGTTAAATCACTGCGGCATATCGATTCTTGTTTTTTTACCGGGCTGACTTTTTTACACAAAGCGAGGTTAAAGCAATAGACCCTCACAGCCTTAAACGATTCAATTAACTTTATAATGGAGTATATTCAAGCCTTTATCCAGATTTTCTTCAGGGAATCGGTCATCTGAATAATAAATCTGTAACAATTGAGCTTTCTGACAAAATTTTGTGACCAGCTGCCGGACACCTTCAGGAACCAAGTGCGGACTACTCATGCAAAACAGAATTTCGCCACCGGGTTTCAACAATAGTGGTAATTTTTGAACTAATTTAGGCCAATCCCGTTGCGGTTGAAAGCTATCCCCCTGCGCAGCCGGAGGGTCACAGATAATCAGCTCAAATGGTGCCAGTCGGCGTAATTTACTGAAACTGCGAAATACTTCCAGCGGTAAAAAACTGGCTTTCCGCAAATCCAGATTATTAAGTTGATGGTTGAGACGACCCAGCTGAAGAGCCCCTTTGTTCATATCAAGATTGACAACCTGCGCTGCCCCGGAAGATATAGCGACAACAGAAAAACTACAGCTGTAAGCAAAAAGGTTAAGAACCTTTTTACCCGCCGCTATCTCCGACACCAATCTCCGACCCTGAGCCATATCGGGGAAAAACCCGATATTTTGTGCTCCATTCAGACGCAAACGATATTTTAACCCGGCCTCAACCGCATTGACCTTATCTGGCAGCTCACCAAACAGGAGACGGCTGGGAGAATCCCGCAAATATCGTTCCTGGAGAATGATCGCCTCAACAGCAGTAATTTGCGCACACAACTGCTTAATCAGCGCTGCAAGCCACCCTTCATCCCTTGGAGAATGTAGCGTTATTAAAACAACGGGCTTAAACCAGTCAATCACAAGATCCTCATACCCGGGGAAACAATGGCCACGGCCATGAAACAAGCGAGAGGACTCGTTTCCAGAACAATCACTTTTATTAATTTCGTTTTTAATCAATTCCATCGGCTGAACTTAATAGAAAATAAAAAAAGTTTACTGATAATCCAAATAATCACTGGAAATGGCAAAATAAACTGGTCATAATAGAGTATATTGCCATAAGGGAGAACCGCTAATGAATAAAACAAATCTGCTTATCTTTATTTTACTGGTGTTCCTTGGGGGACTGGTCATAGCAATTTATTTTCAGAGTCAACCAGTCTCAGAACCGTTGCCACTGGAAACTCATCCAGTCCCGGCACCTGAACCGATTAAAAATCCTATTGTCCACTATCCGGTTCCGGAACCAACAACGACCCCGGCAGTAATACCACCTGAACAGAATGATACAAAAACAGAGTCGGTCGATCAGCAACTTTCAGAAACCACACCCCCGGTGCAAAAAAATGATAAAAACTTTCAAGTAGCACTCACAAATTCACTCAGCAACCAAACAGACCATAAGCTGCTACAGATGGAAAACTTCATCCAGAGGTTTGTGGTCACTATTGACAACCTTCCAGAAAGACGTTTACCAAGAGCTCACCTGCCGATCAAAGCTCCGGGAGGGAAGTTTCTGGTTGCGGGAACCCCTGAAGCACCTCAAACCAGCAGTAGGAACTATAAACGCTATAGTATCTACATAACCCTATTGGAATCCCTCGATCGAGATCTGACGCTCAAATTTTATGCCTATTTTTACCCATTATTTCAAACAGCTTATGAGCAATTAGGCTATAAAAATGCTTATTTCAATGACCGACTGGTCTATGTGATTGATCACCTGCTGGCAGTCCCAAATCCACCAGATCCGATTCAACTCGCTCAACCGGCTGTCCTTTTCACTTATGCAGACCCAACTCTGGAGAACCTTTCATCCGGTCAAAAAATCCTGCTCCGTTTAGGTTCGGAACAGAGGGTTAAAGTCCTTAAAATTTTAAAAAGTTATCGAGGAGAACTGACAAGTTCACATCCCTGAAACAGAAAAGGCTCAACCGTTTCAAGTTGAGCCTTTTTTATTTCTTTTATCCCCTGCGTTCCGTGCCCACATATTTACCACGCAGGGTACTTCTTATAGGATCCCTCCCAACCGTTATCCAACCAGTCGAACGTTCAAACTGATCAATTTCGCTCATCACAATCAATTCATCGAGATTCTTTGAGGGAATCAAATTGATACGACCATCTTTATAGCGGACACGAATCAACATAGTTTTCTCCATAAAAACCTGATCGAAACAAGTTAAATCGAATTTCAATCCAGCAAAGCATCTATAGCATCAAAGTCAAAGCGTTTTTCTGCCAGATCAGTTATCAAGCTGATTTTGTGAGTATCCTCGGCGGTCAGTTTTGACACATCATCTCTTATAATTTCGAAAACGGTTGACGATGTCCGTCTTGCAAACATATATGGGATTCCACTTCTATCAATAATTTTTTGGGTAATGTGACTGACTGCCCCGATACCCGGAATAATGATGCCGGCGATCTTGTCACGATATTCTTCCATCTGGTACAGGTTCGAGAGTGTCACCAGCAGTTCATCTCGACTACTATTGACAATAATCAAAGAAGATTCCTGTAACAGTTCCACGACCCGTTGGGCTGACGCTGCACCAATCTGCACATTATGGACTATTCTCTGACCCTGCTCTTCAGACGCAAATATTTCAATATCAAGAACACCTGCTATCCGGCGAATCGTAGGATTTGCCAAAATCGGGTGATAATTAAATCCGCCGATCACCTGCACCCCCTCTTCCGCAAAAGCCATCTCCAGATATTTCAGTGTCTGTTCCCGTTTTTCCGGAATAATCTTGTTAACCAGAATCGCTTTGACCTTCGCCTGCTCTTTTTGAAACAGCGCCAGGTTCATCTGCACTGAATCGACAACATTACCCAGCCCTCCCCCGGTCACCATCAGGACCACCGCACCGGTTTCTCTGGCTATTCTAGCATTATTACAACCAAACAGTGTACCTACACCGGTATGTCCAGCCCCCTCAATGATCAGAAAATCATTCTTGGCATCCAGCTCAGCAATGGCATCAAGCATCTGCTGAGCAATTTTATCCCGGTTTAAATCTCCATCCATGATGCGTCTCGTATCCCCTTGTTGTAAAACAAATGGGGACATGAGGGGCAGATCATCAAGCTGGTCAAAATATCGTGCCATGACCACGGCATCCTTATCTGCAAGAATACCTTGATATTCAACTGGTTTTGGACCAATAGGTTTGATAAAACCCACCCGATCATATTTTTTTTTGGCCATATGCATCAAAGAAAGACTGGTTGTCGTTTTACCGCTGTTCATTCCCGTTGCTGCTATAAAGACTTTACGTGCCATGTTTTAACTCCCGGTTATTTACTCTTCGGTTCCATATAGAATAATTTAATAAAAATGTCACGTGTTGATTTCATTTCAAGTAGAACTTGTCATATTTGTTATGCTGTAAGAACTCAATCTTCAACATATACCCATGGGAGAGTCTAGGAGACTGTCGGACTATACGGGGCGAAGCGAAAATTTGGAGGTTTGAGAACAGATTTCGATACGTTTGCAGGCTCATAGCCATAGCTATGGGGCAAAAAGGAGTCGAAATATGGGCCAAACAACCGAATTTGCAGTCGGCTCATGGATAGTCCGACAGACTCCTAGATGAAAAGCTCAAGTATTCAGTTTACTAATCACTCCGGTTCGCTGCTTTCAGGAAGAATTGACCTTCCAGAAGATGAAACACCGATTGCCTGGGCGCTGTTTGCACATTGCTTTACTTGCGGTAAAAGCCTCAAAGCCATCAGTCATATCAGTCGTGCGTTAACCCGGGAGAAAATCGCCGTCCTCAGATTTGATTTTATGGTCTAGGAGCCTGTCGGACATTACAAGAATCTACTGCGAAACCGTCTGATCAGTTCATATTCCCGTATATTTTCGACAAATAGCGGTGCTATTCGCTCTCAAATCTACGAAAATCTGCCCTCGACCAGTCGATTTCTCGTTACGATCCGCAAAGGCAGACAGACTCCTAGGCGAAAGTGAAGGTGATTTCTCCACTTCTAATCTCAGCTCCAATATGGAAGATCTGGTAGCAGCGGCAGATTGGTTAAAAAAACATTACCAAGCCCCCAGTATCCTGGTCGGACATTCTTTTGGTGGAGCAGCTGTTTTACAGGTTGCACAGCATCTCCCTGAAGTTCGTGCCGTGGCAACAATCGCCGCACCGTTTGATCCAGGGCATATTACTCATCTTCTTAATGATGCTTTGCCAGATATCCAGAAACAAGGATATGCAAAAATCAAACTTGCCGGACGAGAATTTACTATTGGTAAAGAGTTTGTTAATGATCTGGAAACACATCAGTCTGAAGAGCGGATCAGATACTTGAACAGAGCACTGTTAGTGTTACATTCTCCCACGGATAAAACTGTCGATATTAAAAATGCTCAGCTCATCTATCAAGCGGCAAAACACCCTAAATCATTCATTAGCCTTGATGTCGCCGATCACCTTCTCAGTCGAGAAAAAGATGCCCTCTATGCAGGCCAGATGATAGCAAATTGGGCCTGCCGATATCTGGACATGGAGGAACTAAAACAGAACAAGTCACACATCATTGATAACCGGGTTACAGTCAGAACCGACCAAGGGGGATTTTTTACCGAGGTCCATGCTAACGGCCACTCCTTGATTGCAGATGAACCTATCTCCTATGGTGGGACAGATCGTGGTCCGACCCCCTATGACTATCTTCTGGTTGCGCTTGGAACTTGTACCAGCATGACCATGCAAATGTACGCCAGAAGTAAAAAATGGCCGCTTGAATCGGTTGTCGTGCGCTTGCTCCACAATAAGATTCATGCTGAAGATTGCGCTGCCTGTGAAACAAAAAAAGGGAAGATTGACCGCTTTGAGCGTGAATTAGAACTGGAAGGAGATCTAAGTGATGAGCAGAGACAGCGACTGTTACAGATTGCAGACCGCTGCCCGGTGCACCGCACTATTCATTCAGAGTTGATCGTCGAAACAAAATTAAAGGAAGAAAAATCCTGAAGTAAAATATTAAGCAATCACCGGAATAATTTCAAAAGTCTCGCCATTTTTTCGCCGTTCAACATAGGTATAGATTTGTTTAAATTCACCCTGAAGCGACTCCAGAATAGCGGGGATAGCTGCAACATTGACAACAACCGGCTGGTACTTTGTCTGCTTGGCTATCTTAATAAAGTTTGGACTCTTCTGATGTGCAACAAAAATTTCTGCATCATCAACTATTGAGATAATCGCCTTCATCTTGTCGGCTTGCGCATGCTCCATATCCTTGGCGACATTTTTACGCTGTTCAATAAATGTACCTCCGGTATTTTCAACCAGATCGTAAATATAAAAATACTCCGTATCTCCCATATGGGTTGTAGCGATATCCTCCCCATTATTTGAGCCAATACAAATCCTTAACGTACGCATAATTCACCCTCAACCAGAAGCTTAAAAATTTAATATCATTTTAGAGTAGATACTTGTCTCAACCCACCGTAGCCTTCGGGCTTTGATACTGTGTTGCCTGCTTAACTTTTTTCATGATCCCTTCAGCATCAAGCCCTAATTGGGCACGTAATTCGGCCTGGGTTCCCTGACCAACAAAATGATCTGGAATTCCAACCCGCAATACTGGCATGACCAAACCAGTGTCACTCAGCAATTCAAGAACCGCTGCCCCGAATCCCCCCTGCAGGGAATTTTCTTCAGCAGTAATCACAAAAGGAACTTTTTCTGCCTGTGCTATGATCAAATCACTGTCCAGAGGTTTGATAAAGCGGGCATCAACAACAGCGATATTGATCCCCTGTTTGGCGAGTTGATCCGCAGCGGCCAATGCTTCATCAACCATGATCCCGACCGCGATCACTAAACCGTCATTCCCTTCACGCAACAATTCTCCCCTGCCAATTTGCACCGGATCAATATTGTCAAGCAACGGCAAACCGACACCATTGCCGCGAGGATAGCGATAGGCAAAAGGTCCTTCTGTTAAACTTGCGGTTTTCATCAACCGCTGAAGTTCCACCTCATTACGTGGTACCGCGAAATTCAAATTTGGAACATGGCGTAAAAACGAAAGATCAAACACACCATGGTGGGTTGGACCGTCAGCACCAACTAATCCGGCCCGATCCAGAGCAAATGTAACCGGCAGATTCTGCAAACAGACATCATGCAAAACCTGATCGTAAGCACGTTGCATAAAGGTCGAATAGATTGTCACCACCGGACGCAATCCGCGGCAGGCCAACCCGGCAGCAAAAGTCACAGCATGCTGTTCAGCGATACCTACATCAAAAAAACGCTCGGGAAAGATTTCTGAAAATTTATGCAATCCGGTTCCTTCAGCCATAGCCGCAGTAATTGCGACTATTCTTTCATCCTCACGGGCAAGATCAATCAGGGTATCACCAAAAACTTTGGTGTAAGAAGGTGCGGTACTCGTTTGACCACCTAAAGTTTCACCAGTTTCAGAATTGAATGGTCCAATGCCATGAAACTTGGGAGGGTTCTGCTCTGCCGGTTCATAACCCTTCCCTTTTTTTGTGAGGACATGTAACAGTACCGGTCCTTTAATCTGGGCGACGTTATGCAGAGTTTCAGTCAATTCTTCAATATTATGCCCATCAAGCGGCCCAAAATAATCAAAACCAAACCCTTCAAACAACATCCCCGGAGTCATAAAACTTTTCAGAGATTCCTCAGCACGCTTCGCCAGATTAACCAGATCACGACCGATCCCCGGGACATAACTCAGGATATTTTCGGTCTCTTTTTTAAAGCGGATAAAAGATTCAGAGGTCATTTTGCGACTCATAAAAGAAGACAACGCACCAACATTTTGAGAAATCGACATTTCGTTGTCATTCAAAATAACAACCAGTTTTTGCTTCAGATGTCCCGCATGATTCAAACCTTCGAATGCCATTCCCGCTGTCAACGAACCATCGCCGATGACGGCTATGACCTTGTTGTCTTCCCCGACAATATCTCTTCCAGCCGCCATCCCTAATGCTGCAGAGATAGAAGTGCTGGAATGACCGACACCAAAACAATCATGCTCGCTCTCATTCCGCTTTGGAAATCCACTGAGACCATTCAATTGGCGCAATGTCCCAAATTGGCCCTGACGTCCTGTCAATAATTTATGGGCATAAGCCTGATGACCGACATCCCAGATAATCTGATCATTGGGTGTCTCAAAAACTCGATGCAACGCAATCGTGAGCTCAACAACTCCGAGGGAGCTCCCTAAATGTCCACCTGTGGTTGCAACTGTTGAAACAATTTGCTCACGCAACTCTTCCGCCAATTGTGACAGTTGTTTTTTATCCAGCTTTTTAAGTTCTGCTGGTGACTTTATTTCTGAAAGAAGGGTTTCCATTGAGCTTCCTTGTATAGTGTATTCATGAGGCGATACTTTCAGCAGGAGCGATCTACAATATAAGTAGCAATCTCCCGCAGTGGGCGCGCTGAGTCATCAAATATATCCAATGCAGACAGTGCCACATCACGCAACTCATTGGCACGTTGTCGTGCTCCATCCAGGCCAAGTAAAGCAGGATAGGTCGCTTTTCCACGCTGCTGATCGCTACCGACATCCTTCCCCAATTGAGACGGATCAGCCACGATATCAAGAATATCATCGGGAACTTGAAACGCTAATCCTGCAGCCTCACCATAATTACGAAGCGCCCGGCGCTGCTTAGCAGAAGCCCCTCCCAGCAGGGCACCAACCTCAATTGCAGCCAGAATTAAAGCTCCGGTTTTATGGGTATGGATATATTCCAGAGTGGTGAGATCAACGGGGCTTTTCTCCGCCTCCATATCAACAACCTGGCCACCCACCATACCACAGGAACCGCTCCCTTTTGCTATAATGTTGATCACTTCGAGAGACTGTTCAGCAGGGATATCACCCCAGATATTTTTATTGGAGAGAAGGATAAATGCTTCTGTTAATAGCCCGTCACCAGCTAAAATTGCTGTGGCCTCGCCATAAACTTTATGATTGGTTGGATTTCCACGGCGAAAATCATCGTCATCCATAGCAGGAAGGTCATCATGAATGAGCGAATAGCTATGAACCATTTCAATAGCACAGGCCGCCGGCAATACCTTTTTCATCTCTCCGCCAACAGCTTCACAAGCTGCCAGCATTAAAATCGGGCGAATCCGTTTTCCACCAGCAAAAACAGAATAACGCATCGCTGTATGCAAACGGGTTGGAAGAGTATCAACCCCGGGAAGAAAACGATCCAGAGATGAGTCAACCAGTCGAACTCTTTCTTTTAAATAGGTCTGCAACTGCCAATCATGATCAACCATCAAAAGGCTCCCGCTGCAACATCCCATCATCTTGCTGAAGCAGTTGTTCAACCTGCAATTCAACTTTACGCAACGATTGGCGACAGCTATCTGCCTGCTTAACTCCAGCAGAAAAAACTTTTAACGCCTGATCCAGGGTAAGATCACCCGATTCAAGTTGTTCAACTGCTTCTTCAAGCTTTTGTAGTGATACTTCAAAATTTATTTTTGTGGCCATAATTATCACCCCTAGGAGTCTGTCGAACTATACGGTCCGAAGCGAAAATTTGGAAGTTTGAGGCCAGATTTTAGCTCGTTTGAGATTAATAGCCGTAGCTATTGGTCGAAAAGGAGCTGAAATATGGACCAAACAGCCGGATTTGCAGCCGGATCATGTATAGGCCGACAGCCTCCTGGCAGAACTGAATATTGTGTTCTTGATTATCGACAGCAGCGGAGTATGCCGTCAAGTGCTTAAACTGTTATTTAGGACCTTTTCCATCAATTAACGTCACCGTTGCCGTGACTTCTCCGCTAGCAAGCTCAACCTGCAGTTGATCTCCGATCTGTAACTGTGCAGATCCATGGACAACCTCGCCGGTCTGTTTTTGTTTAACAATTGCGTAACCACGGGACAATACCGCCACCGGAGATAATGTTTGCAGTCGACTCAGCAGAAGTGTCAGCCGATGTTGCTGCTGAACAAAGAGCTCTGTCATCGCCTGCTGTAGACGTAAGTGCAATTGTTGTAACTGCAGCTGGCGTATTTTAACTAATTCAGACGGGGCTTTTAATCTTTTCTCCAACCCATACAGGTTATTAGCGAGTAAGGACAAACGAGAACGTATTTGCGCTGCCAACCGCAGCGTCAATTGATCCAGATGACGTTCCAGTTCCAGACGATTTTTCACCACCAGTTCTGCTGCTGCACTCGGAGTCGGAGCCCGTAAATCAGCAACCAGATCAGCAATAGAAAAATCGACTTCGTGTCCAACCGCAGAAATAACCGGAATCTTTGACGCAACTATTGCCCTGGCGACTATTTCTTCATTAAATGCCCAGAGGTCTTCGCGTGAGCCCCCGCCACGCCCGACGATAAGAACATCAACAGCAGTTTCCCTGTTCAAGTCAGCTATTGCCGCAGCTATTTCCTCGGCAGCACCTTTACCTTGAACCCGGACTGAGCGTAACAGAACCTGCAACCCGGCAGAGCGCCGCCGCAACACGTTCAAAATATCCTGAATAGCCGCACCGGAGGCCGAGGTTACAAGACCAATCGTTCGCGGAAAGGGGGGTAAAGGTTGTTTTAAATTTGGAGCAAATAACCCCTCCCGTTCCAGTTTTTCCTTTAGCTGATCAAAAGCAAGTTGCAGGGAGCCTACACCTTCTGGCTCAATTCCTTCGACAATCAGCTGCAAATCGCCCCGTTGTGGGTAAATAGAAACCCGACCACGGCAAATAACTGCCAAACCATCCACAGGCTTGAAACGCAGCACCCTGGCATGGCTACGAAACATGGCGCATTTAATCTGGGCCTTTTTATCTTTCAAGGTGAAGTAATAGTGACCAGATGGAGGCTGAGAGACGTTGCTCAATTCTCCCTGAACCAGGACCTCAACAAAGTTATCTTCAACCAGTTCCTGCAACAGCTGGACTAAGATTGATACTGAAATAGCAGACGATATATCCATTGTTTATAAAAGCCCTGTCACCCCACAGAAGTAAAGGGAGACATTATAACTCTCTTCAATCCAGATTGACAGGATTGAGAGAACCCCCTATAAATAGTTATTTTTTCAATATTCATTGTTGGGGAACCCATGTCACGCGCGTATATCATAACTGTCGCCAGCGAAAAAGGTGGGGTTGGAAAAACCACTCTGGCGACCAATCTGGCCATTTATTTAAAAGGTCTGGCCGAAGATCTACCGGTCACCCTATTCAGTTTCGATAATCATTTTACCGTTGACCAGATGTTTCGACTGAGCAAAACAATCGGCTCCCAAAATGTGGGTCATCTATTTACCGGAAGTGACCCCATCGACCTGCTCACCGACGGTCAGTACGGTGTTAATTATATCCCGTCCAGCCGCAATCTGGCGAACCCGCAGCAACAGTTAAAGAGTGTGGAACAACTCGCCCAGGTCATCAGTCGCTCGTCTTTACCAGGGATAGTCATTATCGACACCAGCCCGGTCCTTGATCTCTATACCCTCAACGCACTCTATGCTGCAGATCGTATCATTGTTCCGATCAAGGATGCCCCTTCACTGGAAAACTGCCAAAACCTGGCAGATTTTCTGCTCCAGCACAAACGCTCAAAAACAGTGTTAAAGCTTTTACCCTGCCTGATCGACACCCGCATCCGCTTTGATGGCCCATTTCGCAATTCATACCAGTTGCTGAAAGCTTATGCAATCAATCGGGGCTATCGTTGTTATGAAGGATTTATCGCTAAAAGCCCAAAAGTAGAGTCTTTGATCACAAATCCCTCAGGAAAAATCTATGCCGTCATCACCCATGGCCGCAATACCGGGGTCCATCTCCAGTTGACCCATCTGGCAAGACAAGTTTACCTCGATTATCTGGAGCATGGGCCGATCAGACTAACAGAAGTGGCGAGTGAACTTTTTAATCAGGAAAAAGATTTTCTCCAGAAATACAACTCGCGAGTTAACAATCTTCAACCAAACTGCCTTTGTTGCGATCTCCCTATTCCAAAAACAGGGGTTTGGCCAAACGCCTATTTTCTGGAAAATGAAACCGGTCAGTTAAGTGGCTTCATTGAGGAAGACTGTTTATTGGAACTGCTACTCCAGAATTTCAATCCGGGTTTAAATAGCAAAGAGCAACAAAAGCTCCTCCAAGAAATACTGATCGGGGCAGCAGACAGCTCCTTATTGCTGCTACAAAAAACTCAAATTAATGATGAACAAGCCAGACTTGACCTGTTCCGGTTAAATCAACAGGGGAGGAGGATTTCCGAACGCAGTATGATGTCAAAAAAAAGGGGACGATTTCAGAGAAAAGGGAAAACCAGCCTGCTACAACTCTTTGATATCGCAGCTATGGGGCGTGCCGAACCGTTCCAGCAATTACTGCTTCGACAGGCCGATAAAAACCCCCTTGATCTCCTTAGACACCACAATTATCTGAAGTGGCAAACTCTCTTTAGCCGGATTCAGATTGAGCAGACACTGGAGACAGAGGCGAGGAGGCCGTCGGACGATCCATGAACTGGCTGCAAATCCAATTTTCGTGCAGTCCGTAGTGTCCGACTGCCTCCTATATAACTCTATCATTCAATAGGTATGAACCAGATCTGAAGCGGAGACAAAATCAACCGACTGCTGTTGCAGCCACCCCTGTTCTAAGCGGAAGGCCTCCAGGGTTTCTGCGTGGGGGTGGCAGATCGCTATAATTTCTTGGTTTTTACCTGCCATAGTAACCATCTTGCGAATCTGTTTCCGGATATAAGCAACATTCGCTTTATTATCTAAAAAAATATTTCGCGTTGCCGTTTTCAACCCCATTTTACGGGCTTCAGAGAAAGCAACTGAATTGCCAATCGTACGACTGTCGATAAAGAAAAGATCATACTGTTTCAACTCCTTCAATACCACCTGCATGGCTTCTGCTTCTTCTGTATATCTTGATCCCATATGATTATTACAGCCAACGGCACCTGGTACCCCCTCTATATAGGATTGGATCAAACGGTGAGTTTCAGCTTCTGACTGCCCCAGCAACAATGCATTTGTCCCAGGATTAGTTTCGGGATAACTGCGTGGCTGCATTGGCATATGAATCATATATTCCCGATTGTCGTCCTGCAATAAAGAGGTTGCGGATAGTGCTTTACCAGTCCCAGGCAGAATTGACGGTGTAATAATGATATCCAGCTGCAGCAATTTCCGCAGCGGGGAAAGTGACATACCTATATCATCCATAATGACAGCAATTTTACCGCGTACATTCTTCACCTCTGCCGGCACCTGATAGCGAAGCTCCAACTGCAATTCACCCTGCCAGTAAAGGTCAATAATCCCCTTATTACGGCTGACTTTCAGTTGTGCCGAACTATTTGTCTGTTCAATATGACCTTCCAATTCGTTCAAAAACAGGACAGAAGGGAAATCTCCAAAAATCTTTCGAATCTGAATATTTTTGCGGTTCGGCAACTTACGCCAACCCATCGAATCGGGACCATTGATAAGCTGATTTTCAATCAAAGTCTGGATATCAGCATAACTGTGCGGTTTCAGGGTATGAACAACATCCGCTGGTTCTTCGTAGACGAGCTCTTTATCGACCGCTACCGGTTCCGTTAAAAAAGATGATTGCAGATAAACTAATGCAACCAGACTAATCACAACAAAGCCAAATAAGAACGCAGACGCCATAAGAATGCGAATATTCTGGCTTAAAGCCCTTTTTTTCGGAGATTTTCGGCTAGTTTTTTTTGTCGGTTTTTTCTTTTTTGTTGCCATTGATTAGAAGTTCTTTCGTCAATAATAAAATTGGTTCAAGCTGCCGGTTTGCCATACTTGAGAATATTGATTCCTTTGAGTAAATCGAGAGCATGCAGCAATTGATTGTCCCCTTTTTCTTTTCGGGTCAATTCTGTAGATTTTTCCTGTTGCTCAGTTTGTTTTTCAGTCAGGGGTTGAAAATGATTCTCCAAATCCTCCTCTCTGAGCGATAATCCCATTCTTTTCTGCGAGACGTTCAACCGGGCTGGAACAACAATATCGGGACTGATACCCCGCGCCTGGATTGATCTCCCGGAAGGGGTAAAATACCGGGCAGTCGTCAACCGCAATCCAGAATTATCACTCAGTGGAATAATCGTCTGTACCGAACCCTTACCGAAACTCTGCTCACCAAGAATAACGGCACGGTCATGATCCTGTAGCGCTCCAGCAACAATTTCAGCGGCACTGGCACTGCCGGCATTGATCAAGATAATCAGTGGATATTCCGGTTCCGTTCCAACCTGTTGTGCCGCAAAAGTCATCTGTTCTTCCGCATCACGCCCTTCGGTATAAACAATCAAGCCTTGACTCAAGAAAAGATCAGCAACAGCAACAGCCTGGTCCAACAGTCCACCGGGGTTATTGCGTAAATCGAGGATCACCCCGTCCAAGCTACCGCCGTTAGCCTGCCGTAAATCCAGCAAATGTTCCTTTAGATCATGACTGGTTCGATCCTGAAATTGCGAAACCCGCACATAACCATAATGATCTTGAAGCAAGTCACTTTTAACACTCTGGATCTGAATGATAGCGCGAATAATAGTAAAATCCTGCAGTTCAGCCGCTCCGAGACGTTGGATGCTGAGAGTAATCGCCTCCCCTTTAGGACCGCGCATCATCCGCGCTGCTTCCATGATCCCTATGTCACGGGTTGGTTTACCATTAATTTTGATAATTTCATCTCCGGCTTTAATCCCGGCAACATCGGCTGGAGTATCTTCAATCGGTGAAACAATAATCAAGGCACCATCCTTAACGGTGATTTCAATTCCTAATCCGCCAAATTCACCATGGGCTTCCGCCTGCATTTCTTCGTACAGCTCCGGGGTTAAAAAACTGCTATGGGGATCCAGCGTGTTTAACATGCCGCGTAGCGCCCCATAGATCAATTCTTCCATATCGACATTCTCAACATAACTGCTGCGCACCAGAGAAAGAACATCGGTAAATATTTCCAGATCCTTATAATCTTCTTCCTGATTGGCACAAACAGAGCCACTGAAACAAAAAAACAGTAGAAAAAAACCTATAGAAATTAGTTGCTTAGATTTGAACATAAAAACCTCATAATTTTATCGCCGTTTCAGCCAGGTTAGCGGATTAACCGGAGAACCTTTAGAACGAATTTCAAAATAAATACTGTCACGTCCGCTCAAACCACTATATCCAAGTAAATCACCGGCAGAGACCCGGTCACCCAGCTCTTTCTGGATCCGATCGGTCTGTGCATAAAGGGTATGATATCCCCCTGAGTGACTGAGGATAATCAGATTTCCGTAACCTTTGAAATAATCGGCAAAGACAACCTTGCCAGCGGCAACTGCAAGAATTGAACTGCCAGGAGGAGTGGCTATTTCAATGCCATTACTTTCATAGTAGGTCCCTAACTTGGCATCCTTCTGCTTGCCAAACTCAATCACCACACGCCCATTAACCGGCCAACCCAGTTGACCCTGCCCGACCGCAAAATTTTCTGCAGATGGACCCGTTGCAGGCGGCGGCTGTTGTTCAAGCTTACTGATCAAAACTTTCAGTCTTGCCGCATTTTCCTGCAGGTAAATAAGTTCATGGGTCAGTTTCTTTTTATCGGTGCGGGCCTGTTTCAACAATCGTGCCTGTAGTCGACGCCCTTTTACAGCCACTTGTCGCTGTTGCTGAGCCACGTCCAAAAGCTCACTCTGTTGTTGTTTCAAAGATTTTAATTCCAGCAAATCCTGTTGTTGAGCCTCGGTAGCTTGGCGGTATTCTGCCAATAACTCTTTATCATACTGAAGAATTCTATTCAAATAATGATATTGTTGCGCCATTTCAGTCGGTGAGTCAGCTGAAAAAAGAATTTTCAGCGAACCAGCTTCCCCCTCTTTATAAAGGGCAATCAGCCTCTTTTCCAATTTCAAGCCAATTAATCTAACACTTTTCTGGCTATCTTTAATGTTTTTTTCCTGTTGTTCAATCTTCACCTGCAATTTTTTTAAATCTGTTTTATAAACACCAATCCGCCGCGCAATCTGCCCCAGCAATTTTTTTATAAGTGCCAGTTCCCTGCTGACATTGATTTCTGATTGTTTTTTATTCTGCAGAGCTGTCTCAGCACGATCAATCCGGGCTCTTATACTTTCCAATTGGGAACGATGATCGGTCAGACCAGCCCAACAGGGGTTAACCAAACAAAATAATAACAGCCAGCAAATGGCAATTGACAAGACTCTGCTCATTATTCTAGATACGAACAAAACGTCGTAAAGATGACAGGCTACCAAGAACCCCTAAGATAACCCCGGCGGCGACTAGAATAACCTGCTGATTCAGCGTCAGAAAAAGGAGATTAAAATCGGTTGGAGTCAGCCAGAAGGAACTCAGACTGCGGGAAATGACAAAGACAAAAGAGAGCGCTAAGAACGCCAGCGCCAACAGACCGCCCAATAACCCCTGGATAGCCCCCTCAAGCATAAACGGAATTTTGATGAAACGCATCGTCGCACCAACCAGGGCCATAATTTCAAGCTCATCGCGCCGGGCATAGAGTGTGAGTTTAATAGTATTTGAAACGATAAAAAGAGCCGCAAACAACAGGAACCCGCCAAGAACAATACCGATAAATCGTAACATATGGACAAAATCGTTAAAACGCTTCAACCACTTCTGCCCATAGCGTAGATCATCAACATCAAGAATCTTTTCCAATTGCTCAATCACCCTGACTATTCCCTGTTGATTCCGATAGGCAGGATAGAGACCCAGCTCAAAAGAGGCGGGTAGCAATCTGGGGCTGACCCCTTCCAGCAAACTGGCATCGGCACCTAAATGCTTTTTAAAGCGCTGCATCGCAGCAGCTGGAGAAACATAATTGACCGCCTCTACTTCGGGAAAACTTTTCAGCTTTTTAGTCAGTGCTGCCAGGTTCTGTGTTGCTGGAGGTTTTTGCAGGTAGGCAATAACGTGAATTTCCCTGCTCCAACGAGAGGCTAATTGTTCGACATTGACAACAATCAGAAAAAATGTTGCCACAATTGCCAGAGCAATAGCCATGGTCAAAATGGATGCTGAACAAAGAAACGGCCACTGCCGCATGTTGCGCAGGGCACGTAATATAAAGTAGTGAATTTTATCCAGCACCGCTGGAGCCTCCAGTTCAATATGTCAGCTGCGTAGTAAAGGTTTACCAACCAACCATTTACAGGTGTAATGGTTGCTGATCCCCCACTAACTCCCCCTGATCCAGAGTTAACACCCGCCGTGGAAAACGCTGGTTCAGACTATGGTCATGAGTTGCCAGGAGAATGGTTGTGCCGCGTGCATTGGCACGCTTGAACAGATCCATAATTTCATAAGTCACTTCCTGATCCAGATTGCCGCTGGGTTCATCAGCCAGCAGAATTAAAGGATCAACAACCAGGGCACGAGCAATGGCGATGCGTTGTTGCTCCCCCCCCGAAAGTTCCAGGGGCTTTCGCTGCAGCCGGTGCTCTAAACCCACCTCCTTTAAGACCTGGTAGACTTTTTTACTCACTTCATAACGTTTTTTACCCTGTGCCTCCAGAGCGAACGCTACATTCTCATAAACTGTTCGACTCTGCAACAACTTGAAATCCTGAAAAACCACGCCAATTTTACGGCGCAGAAAAGGTATCTGCCGACTGCGAATACGCGAAACATTTTGACGATCGACCAAAATCTGTCCGCGTGTCGGCTTTTCTGCAGCATAAATCATCCGCAATAAAGTCGTTTTTCCTGCCCCGGAGGCACCGGTAATATAGAGAAACTCTCCCTTACCCACCTGCAGGGTTAAATCTTTCACTGCTGCCGCAGAATCACCACTATATTTTTTAGAGACATTATAGAATTGTATCATGAAAGTTCACTTTAACGTTTTGGAAATACCCTTTAATACATTAACCTTAGTTACCTGAAAACATGATATCAAGGTTAAAAAGTATTGTTCTACAATACTCTTATCCCTGGGCCTGAACTGCTGTAATTGCTGAGACATTGACGATATCAGCAACGGAACAACCACGGGATAAATCATTTATCGGCTTTGCCAGTCCCTGGATAATCGGGCCAACCGCCTCTGCTCCCGCGAGTCTCTCAACCAATTTATAGCCAATATTTCCGGAATCCAGATCAGGAAAAATCAGCGTATTGGCTTGACCAGCGACACTGGAACCAGGAGCTTTTTTGTCACCAACCTTCGGGATCAGAGCAGCATCGACCTGCAATTCACCATCAATCAGCAAATCTGGAGCCAATTCCCGAGCGATATCAAGAGCCTGTAGAACTTTGTCACAGTCGCTGTGAGATGCACTCCCTTTGGTCGAAAAGCTGAGCATCGCTACCCGGGCATCGACACCAAGAAAACTTTTGCAACTGACCGCGGTACTGACGGCAATTTCTGCCAACGCCTGAGCATCCGGGTTGGGATTGACCGCACAATCGGCAAAACAAAGGGTACCATTTTCACCAAACTCCGGCGTCTTGGTGACCATCAGAAAAACCGAGGAGACAGTATTCATTCCCGGTGCGGTGCCAACCACCTGAAATGCCGCACGCAAAACGTCACCAGTCGTATTGGCTGCCCCGGCAACAGCACCACCTGCGTCCCCCTTATGCACCATCATAGCGGCGAAATAAAGATTGTCATCTGCGCTCAAAAGGGCAATGGCATCAGCATGACTCAAACCCTTTTTTTTACGCAGCTCAACTAATTCTTCAGCATAGACATTAAGCTTCTCAGAATTTTTCGGCTCAATGATGGTCACATGATCAAGAGAGACTCCCAGCGCAGTAGCCTTGGCGTTGAGTGTTGTCGGGTTACCTAAAAGGATAATATCAGCCAGGTTGTCACCAACAATCTGTGCTGAAGCTTCAACCATACGATCATCATATCCTTCTGGCAGGACAACAGTCTGTAAATCAGCACGAGCTTTCGTTTTAATTTGATCAACAAGATGCATCTTTTCCTCCTCTAAATATGATAATGTTCTAAACGAGGTGTAAGCTGTAAAGTTTTCATGTTTATACCTAATGGTAAAACCGGGGGTCAATCCTTTTTCACTTTTCATCCCTGGGAGACTGTCGAACTATCCATGAACTGTCAGTTCGTATAGTCCGACAGCCTCCTAGCAGGCTGGTTGTATTTGACAACTCCATTTAAAATCATAAATCTATGAATTTTCAGCGCTCTACTAAAATAACACGATCTAGTGACCGACCTCGGGCGCTCATTATTGGTCTGTTGATATCGTTACTGCTGCACCTGTTGGTGGTTCTGTTTTTTTTTCTTTTTCCACAACAGGAACAGTTAGAGCCTAAGCGGCAGGAACCGACAATTGTCCGTCTGATTGATCTCCCGGCAGAAATTGAAGAACCTCAACCGGAAGAAAAGAGCACCTTTGAGATCGATCAGCAACCAGTGACTCCCCCGCCGACAACCCCGGTTAAATCATCTCGAAAAGCTGAACGGGATCAGAAGGTAGATCAGGAACAAGCTCCTGAAGCAGATGATGTCCGCGACCAGACCACGCAACCACCTGAACCCAAGCTGCCACCTCAACAGTTGCAGAAACCGGAAAAAAAACCAATTCCACCGCCAAAAGAGGAAAAAATAAAGCCTCAACCAAAGACTCCCGAGCAGAAACCTGAAACAGTCTCTCCACCTCAGGAAAAACCGCTACCGGTAGATAAGGGTGAGCAGAAAAAGAGACAAAAAACGGATCAAAAAATAACCCAACCCATAAAAGAACAGCCGGTCACTGCTCCGACGACTGTCCCAGCGGAGCAACAGATATTAACGGTGCCGCCGCTAACCCTGGATCAACTGCTGCCCAATTCCAACACTCTGGAGCAGATAGCCAGGGGCAGTCTGTCAAATCGCAACCGCAGAAAAGAGCGCGAAAATGTTGCAATTGGCGACGAGGTCTGGCTGAACCTGGAGCAACATTTCCTGGCTTCGTTCTTTCGCCGTCTCCATGATAAAATTGATCTGGTCTGGAATTATCCACCCCAGGCCAGGAGGGATAGAAGCCAAGGAACCTTAGAATTATTAATTATTGTAGATAAAAAAGGGGAGTTAGTGGATGTCGATCTGGTCCGGACCAGCGGATCAGACATTCTGGATTCTGCAGCAATTCAGGCGATCTACCGGGCGTCTCCATTCGGACCATTGCCGAAACGCTACCCGCATGACCTCCTTAAAATTCACGCCAATTTCCGCTATAGACTTGGTGGAAGAGCTATGTTTTGACGCTAAAAACTGCGGATCAACAGCAGCACCATCCTGACATTGATCCGCAGTTTGACAACAAAAAGAAGCTACCCTCTTTCCCAGCGCAACTTTGGATGACGTGCAGCAGCCGTTTCATCCAGACGTCTCACTTTAGCTCGAACCGGTGCCTGTTTAAGTAATTCAGGATGATTCTTTGACTCTGCTGCAATCGCCAGTAGTGCGTCACAGAACTCATCAATAGTCTGCTTACTTTCAGTCTCCGTTGGCTCGATCATCAGAGCGCCGTGGACAACCAATGGGAAATAGATAGTTGGCGGGTGATAACCATAGTCAATCAGCCGTTTGGCAACATCAAGGGTGGAACAGTCATTCTGTAGTGCATCTTCAGAAAACACCACTTCATGCAGAGAGCGTTGCTGATTTGGCAAATCGTATTCGTCTTCGAGTCGAGCACGAATATAATTAGCGTTGAGGACGGCCAGTTCAGACGCCCGTTTCAGCCCCTCGCCACCCATAGATAAGATGTAGCTGTAGGCACGAACTAAAATACCAAAATGGCCATAGAAGGATTTCAACCGTCCGATTGACTGGGGACAATTATATTCCAGTTGATAACCCTCGTCTCCTTTGACAACAAGGGGAACTGGCATAAATGGTTTTAGTTTATCAACCACTCCAACCGGGCCAGAGCCCGGGCCACCACCACCATGGGGGGTAGAAAAAGTTTTGTGTAAATTAAAATGCATGACATCAATGCCGATATCACCGGGGCGACTGAGACCCATCATCGCGTTGAGATTAGCTCCATCGCTGTAAACCAGCCCCCCACGCTCATGGACCAGATCACAGATTTCCCGGATATCGGCCTCAAACAAGCCGAGAGTATTGGGATTGGTGACCATCAGTGCCGCGACATCGTCATCCATCACAGCGGCAACCGCTTCTTTACTCAAAATCCCATCTGAGGCCACCGTAATAACCTCGTAGCCACAGAGGGCAGATGATGCCGGATTCGTTCCGTGAGCCGTATCAGGGATAATAACCTTATGCCGTTTTTGACCCTTGGCTTCCTGCCAGGCCCGAATCATCAGCATCCCGGCAAACTCACCCTGAGCACCCGCTGCCGGTTGTAATGTGATCGTCGGAAATCCGGAAATTTCACCGAGATCACGTTGCAAGTTATACATCAGTTCCAACGCCCCCTGGTTAAGAGCTTCCGGGGTCTGTGGATGGATATCAGTAAAACCGGGCAAACGTGCGGCCACTTCATTGATCTTCGGATTGTACTTCATGGTACAACTGCCAAGGGGATAAAAACCGCTGTCAACGCCGTAGTTCCAGGTTGATAAACGGGTATAATGGCGCACCACATCTACCTCTGAAAGCTCTGGAAAATCGGTGATCTCTTCGCGAATCAAATGGCTGTCGGGAGTGACAGCTGGCACATCCAAACCGGCAACACTGTAACCAACTCGTCCCGGCTGGGATTTTTCAAAGAGTAGATTCTCATTCAGAACCAGTCCACGACCCTCGGTACTCATCATGCTTCACCTCCTGCCAGTGCGCTCACCAGTCGATCAATCTGTTCCCGGCTGTTCTGTTCGGTAACGCAGACCAGCAAACCATTTTCCAGATCGGAGTAATCCCTGCCAAGAGAAATTCCAGCTAAAATACCGCGCTGCTCCAACCGTTTTTTCAAAGTAGCAACCGGTTCGGAACAGGTAATGACAAATTCATTGAATGATGCACCGGGAAATGTCACCGAAAAGCCCTTAAGTTGACCGATTTTTTCTTTGGCATAACTCGCTTTTGCATAGTTGACCTCTGCCAACTGACGTAATCCCTGTTTGCCATGTAAAGCCAGATAAATACTGACCATCAAAACACACATACCCTGATTAGAGCAGATGTTTGAAGTCGCTTTTTCGCGGCGGATATGTTGTTCGCGAGTCGCCAGAGTGAGAACAAACCCCCGCCTGCCATCCTTATCAGTTGTTTCACCAACCAGGCGACCGGGGAGAACCCGCATATCTTTCTTCCGTACAGCAAAGAAACCTATCCCGGGTCCACCATAGGAGAGGGGGATACCAAAACTCTGCCCCTCGCCGACGACAATATCGGCACCCAGTTCTCCAGGAGATTTGTACAGCGCCAAGGCGAGAGGTTCCGGGACAGCAGCCACTAACCGGGCGCCGGAAGCATGAGTCAGCTCAGCAATGGTTGCCAGGTCTTCAATCTGGCCAAAGTAGTTTGGATAACCGACAACCACAGCAGCAACCTGATCATCAAGCATGGTTTGTAACTCTACTTGATCGGTTAAACCATTCTGCAACGGAACATCAACCAATTCGATATCGAGATAGCGACAATAGGTTGCGGTCGTCTCACGGTACTGGGGCGGGAGCGCCTGTGATAACAAAACTTTTTTACGCTTTTTCCCGGCACGAATAGCCAGCAGAACGGCTTCTGCACAGGCAGAGGCACCGTCATACATCGACGCATTGGCGACATCCATCCCGGTCAATTGACAGATCAGCGTCTGAAACTCAAAGATAGCTTGCAAAGTTCCCTGGCTGATTTCCGGCTGATAGGGGGTGTAGGCAGTATAAAACTCACTTCGACTCACCAGTTGATCAACCACTGCCGGAATAAAATGGTTATAGGCACCACCACCAAGAAACGCATCCCAATCAGACACTTTTGAATTTTTCTCGGCTAACTCTCGCAAAAACTGCAAAACTTCAGATTCAGACCCTGCAGCTTTCAAATCAAGAGGTCTTTGCAAACGACAGTCCTCTGGAATTCCAGAGAACAGCTCGTCAATCTTTGACACCCCAATTTGATCGAGCATTTGCTGTACATCCACATCGGTGTGAGGCAGATAACGCATAATCATCCTTTCAATCAGCACATTAACCTATAGATACTAACTGACTGCTTTAGAAGAGTTTATATGTAGAAGTTTTCAGAAAAAAAACCGCAACAACACCAAAGAGAGATATCTCAATGAAGCCATCAATCTTTTTCAACAAATTCCTTATAGGCAGTGACATTCATCAAACCATCCAAAACGGCAGGGTCAGCCAGCTTAATTTTAATCAACCAGCCTTTGTCGTAGGGAGAATTATTCAGAGCTTCAGGCTCATCTGGAAGTGCTTCGTTGATCGCTACAACTTCGCCAGCCACTGGGGCGTAAACATCAGAGACAGCCTTAACTGATTCAACAACCCCAAATGTTTTACCCACTTCCAGCATATCACCAACTTCTGGAAGTTCAACAAAAACGATATCTCCCAGTTGATCCTGGGCAAAATTGGTAATTCCAACGGTAACAACATCGTTCTCAACCAACACCCACTCATGTTCTTCGGTGTATTTCAGTTCCTCAGGAAAATCCATCATATCCTCCTCAAAAGAAAGGCCCAATCGGCATGTTTTATTTCACAAATGGAAGGGCTGTGCGCTCAGCCAGAACTTGACGCTTTCGAATCCCTATTTCCAGTGGCTCATCACTCTCTGCTACAGCTGTTTCTACCAGGGCAAGAGCAATCCCCTTTCTTAAGCTGGGAGACATTGTCCCACTGGTGACATAACCCACCTCACGGCCGCCACTCAACACCGGATAACCATCGCGTGGCACCCCGGAAGTCGTCAATGTCAGAGCGATCAACTTCCGCGACAAACCCGCCTCTTTCGCTTTGAGCATGGCGTCGCGACCAACAAAGTTACCTTTTTGCAATTTGGTGATCCACGCTAAACGCACTTCAATCGGCATAATTTCAGCGGTAATTTCATGGCCATAGAGTGCATAGGCCTTCTCTAAACGGAGAGTATCCCGTGCCCCAAGACCAATGGGGAGAAGTCCGAGGGACTCCCCCACTCTCATCAACTCCTGCCACAGGGCAGCGCCATCGGCGGCGGCACAGTAAAGTTCAAAACCATCCTCACCGGTATAGCCAGTGCGTGAAATAATCGTCTTAATCCCGGCAACCAGCCCCTCTTTAAAGCGATAAAATTTTATTGCAGAGAGATCGGTGCTGGTTAATTTTGCTAAGATATTGGCAGCGACTGGACCCTGCAACGCCAGTTGCGCATACTCATCGCTACGATTTATCAGGGTAAAGTCACTGAAGTCAGTATTTTTCTGGAGATCCTGCAACCAGGCAAAATCCTTATCACTGTTAGAAGCATTAACACAGAGAAGATAGCGGTCAGCAGCAAAACGATAGAGGGTCAAATCATCAACCACCCCTCCAGTTTCATAACAAAGAGCCGTATATTGAACCTGGCCATCAGTTAATTTTGATAGATCATTGGTTGTTGCATACTGTAGAAATTCAAAAGCCTGGGCTCCAGAAACTTCAATCTCCCCCATATGGGAGACGTCAAACAAGCCGGCCGTTGTTCTGACCGCCATATGTTCAGCAATGACACCAGAATATTGCACCGGCATATCCCAGCCACCAAAATCGACCATACGGGCACCAAGTTGACGATGAATCTGATTTAGAGGTGTTATTTTCATCAATAAACTCCTTATAAAAAATCGACCATTCAGTAAAGATTTTGTAGCAAATCTCAACCCAGCTGTACAGGATTATTAAAATTCAGATCAACCCTTTTTTGCAGCCCGACGCTTGGCACTCACCAGAGTATTATAGAGAAGCATGGTAATTGTCATTGGCCCGACACCACCGGGAACCGGGGTGATAGCAGCTGCATTTTTAGAGGCAGCGATAAAATCGACATCACCAACCAACTTCTTTTCACCGACGCGATTGACACCGACATCAATCACAATTGCCCCTTTTTTAATCCAATCCCCCTTGATCATTTCGGGACGACCAACAGCGGCAATCACAACATCGGCGGCGGCAACTTTCTGCGGCAGATCAACGGTTCTTGAATGACAGATTGTCACCGTTGCATGTTCCGCCAGGCACATCAACGCCAGCGGCTTGCCAACAATATTGGAACGGCCAACAATGACAACATCTTTCC
The DNA here is from genome assembly GCA_021157505.1 of Desulfuromusa sp. Classification (GTDB taxonomy): domain Bacteria; phylum Desulfobacterota; class Desulfuromonadia; order Desulfuromonadales; family Geopsychrobacteraceae; genus Desulfuromusa. The sequence goes on from JAGGWI010000024.1 coordinate 34,499, forward strand.
CCTTAAGCTCAACCCCGATGTACTCCAACATTTTCATAACACCAGAGGGGGTACAAGGTTGAAACACTGGATTGCCGGTCACCAGACGACCGACATTGCAGGGATGGAAACCATCGACATCCTTACTTGGAGAGATAGCCTCCAGAACCTTAGCTTCGTCAATATGCCCGGGAAGTGGCAACTGCACCAGAATGCCATCAATTTTCTCATCACCATTGAGTTCGGCAATCAATTCCAGCAATTCAGCTTCACCAACTTCAGCCGATAATTTATGTTCAACAGAATAAATCCCGGTAGCGGCACACGCTTTTTCTTTCATCGAAACATAAACCCGGCTCGCCGGATCTTCGCCAACCAATACAACTGCCAGACCCGGGGTGACTCCTATTGCCATAAGCTCTTCTACATCGGTAGAAATTTGTCCCCTCAGCTCAGCTGCAATCGCTTTCCCGTCAATCAATTCTGCCACCTGGAAGTCTCCCTATTAAATATATTTCAAACGCTCATGAAGTTCAAACTATACGTAAGCGCGCCCGGTTTGTAAACCTGCTTTCGTCATCACAAGAAAGCAAAAAGCCTCCGTCATAAATGTATCTGACGGAGGCTTTAAAACGCAAACATAACTCGATCAACCATTGACCGCTTTAGGAGATGAAGCGCAAGCATTGCTGTCACTTGGAGCAGCGGACGGACAACTATTCCCCTGTGAATACCCTTGCTGGTACCAGCCACCCCCCTTAAGAGCGAAAGCGGTCTGGGATATCATTTTCTTGGCCTTCCCACCGCACTGTCGACAGGTGTCAATCGGTTTATCAGAAAACTTCTGCCGAACCTCAAAGTTCAAGCCACAATCTTCACATTTATATTCATACAACGGCATAATTTAAACCTCCATGTATTTATCTACCCTCGGTCAAACAGCCACGGATGATAATTCGCAAAGGGAAGAACTGTCAAGAAAAGTTTCTGCTTGGAGGGAAAATATCAGGGGAAATTGAACTGCTCGTCAATATCTTTATCACTGAGCAATGGTTCCAATAGGCGAGCCTGGTAACCATCCTCTTCAATTTGCAGGGCATCTATATCCATCAGCTTCAGGTGATTTTCAATCAGTGCCCGCAGACCACCTTCAAAGGTCATTTTTTGACGTCTTATTTCCTGGATTTCACTGATTAATTGCACCCGACGTTCATTGGCATCTCGAACCACCCGTTCTCCCTCAAGATGAGCCTCTGCGACAACAATCTCAGCCTCTTTCCGCGCGTTGATTTTCAACTCTTCAGTCACCTGTTGAGCTGTCATCAGCGTTTCCTGTAAGGTTTTTTCCCGATCACGCAATTGATCCAGAGAGCTGCGGGTTCTGGCCAGAGATTCCTTTAACTCATTATTTTGTTTATGCAACCGTTCAAGTTCATCCGCCAACATTTCCAGAAAATGGTCAACCGCCGCCGTATCGTAACCGAACAGCCGGGATTTGAACTGATGTTGCTGTATCTCTATCGGAGTAATCCGCATTATTTATCCCTCTAAAAGCTCAATCATTGGGCCAGCTGATATAAAAATGAAACTAACATCTGCTGGAAAACTGAAAGAAGAATTAGCAGTGCAATTGGAGAAAAGTCAAAAGCCCCGGACTGTAAAAACGGCACCAGCCGACGCAACCGATAGAGAACCGGATCAGTTGCACTATGCAAAAAGCGGACGATCGAATTATAGGGGTCGGGATTGACCCAGGATACAAGCGCCCGGGCAACAACGATAAAAATATAAATATTAAATGCCAGGTCAATAATCCGGGCAATAGCAACAATCAGAACATTCATACTTGAAACACCCTTCTGTGATTGTAAAAGTTATTATAATTTTAAGTTTTTATACCGAAAGGGAGGAACCCTGTCAAACGATTCCCGTCATCAGGCATCAACAAGCATATCAGCAACAGAGAGTTTTGACTTAGTCAGCTAAACCCGCTAAGTTACTTCAACACAATTTAACGAGAAGAAATATCCCACTACTATAAATAAGGTCAAGATAATGGTTCAAACCAACAATCTGAATGTCCTCGAAGTTTCCCCGATTATTGCCCCCGCTGAGCTGAAACAGGTTTTCCCCTTGCCACTTTCAGGAGCTAATTTTGTCAACGACAGCCGCAACACTATCAAATCAATACTTAAAGGGGAAGATAAACGACTGCTCGCAGTTGTCGGCCCCTGCTCCATCCACGATCCACTTGCGGCCATTGAATATGCAAAGCGCCTGGTAAAACTGGCGGAGGAGCTTCAGGATCAGCTATTTATCATCATGCGGGTCTATTTTGAAAAACCACGGACAACAGTTGGCTGGAAGGGTTTGATTAACGACCCCGACATGGACGGCAGCCATCAGATATCTAAAGGGCTGGGAACTGCTCGACAACTGCTCTGTGCAATAACCGATATACGCCTACCTATTGCCAGCGAAATGCTCGACCCGATCACACCACAATACCTTTCCGACATGATCAGCTGGGGAGCTATCGGTGCCCGAACAACTGAATCGCAAACCCATAGAGAGATGGCGAGTGGGCTCTCGTTTCCTGTCGGATTTAAAAATGGAACCGATGGTGGGCTTAAAATTGCCCTGGATGCTATGTCCGCCTCCTGTCGCGCCCATAGCTTTCTTGGCATCAACTTCGAAGGGCGCTCTTCTATCGTCCACACCTCTGGTAACCCGGATATCCACATGGTCTTGCGTGGTGGTGATAGTGCACCAAACTACTATCCTGAAGAGGTAAAAAAAGCGGCTGAATTACTCAAGGCAAAAAATCTTCCCCCGGCCATCATGGTCGATTGCAGCCATGCAAACTCCTATAAAGATCACACCCGTCAGGGAGAAGTTCTGGATAATATTGTCGAACAACTGCTGACCGATCCAGACTCAATTTCGGGAGTGATGATTGAAAGCAATCTGCATGCCGGGAACCAGACTCTTCCCGACGATCTTAATCAGCTTCAATATGGGGTCTCAATCACCGATAAATGTGTCGATTGGGATACCACTGTAGAGATGCTGACCAAGGCACACCGGAGATTAAAACAGCGGTAAAAGAGACCTGTCAACCTTGGGCAATATTTCCAGCGCAATATTACGATAGTTTAAGCTATACGGAGTACTTTAGTGCTTTGACTGATTGCTTGACTGACTCTCCGTGCCAACCAGGTCGATAACACCATACTTTTTTTCGTAACGATCAACATTATTCTGCAACGCAAGCAACAGCCGTTTTGCATGGTGCGGTGAAGTGATCAAACGGGAATGTACCCGTGCTTTGGCAGCCTGAGGTTGAATATAGATACAATCAATCACAAATTCACTCTCGTTGTGGTTCACCACCGCCATATTAATATACTGACCAGATGCAACATCGTCATTCATTTGAATTTCAAGCTTCATTTCCTGTCCGTTTTCCATCGTTCTGCCTCCACGGGGTGCAAATTTTAAAGGTCATTCAAGAGTCGATAAATCCCCTGCTCCAGCTCCCAGATAATATCGACAGCTCGCTGATGGCCATCCTTCTCAAGCATCACCCGGGCTCGATCAAGATAACTGTGAGCAT